>SKFV01000222.1 GCA_007117785.1 Pseudomonas sp. | reverse complement strand
GTGCAGCCGAGCAGGCGCGTCAGCGCGAGGAAGAGGCCAAACGTCAGGCAGCAGCTGAAGCGGAGCGTCGTGAAGCTGCCGAGCGCGCCCGGCGTGAAGCGGAGGCCGAGGCACGTCGTCAGCGCGAGGCAGCAGAAGAGCAGCGTCGAGCGCAAGAAGAAGAGCGTGCACGGGCGCTAGCGGAACTTTTGGCCAGTGAAGCGGCCTATCAACGTGCCCAGGCAGACCGCCACGGTGACCAGGTGGCCGCCAGTTATGATGATTTGATTCGACGTTATGTCAGTGAGCAATGGCGGCGTCCGCCAACTGCGCGTAACGAAATGGTGGTAGAAGTACGCATCAGCATGGTACCGACTGGACAGATTACCGATGTGGTGGTGACGCGCTCCAGTGGTGACCCCGGCTTTGACCAGTCGGCGGTACAGGCGGTGCGCAATGTTGGACGTATCCCGGAGATGCAGCAATTGTCACGGGAAAATCCGGCAACTTTTGACCGTTTGTATCGTCAGCGCACGCTGCGGTTCAGACCCGAGGATTTGGCATACTGATGAAGATGCAACTGAAAACCTGTTTGCTGGCTTTGTTCAGCCTGTGCTGGTTGCAACTGGCGATGGCCCAGGATGCGATCGAGATTACCCGTGGTACCGACAAGTCGGTGCCCATCGCCGTCGTACCTTTTGGTTGGCAGGGCAGTTCGCCGCTGGCTGAGGATATGGCGCAGGTTACCGCCAATAATTTATTCAACAGCGGCATGTTTGCGCCTTTGGCGCGCAACGTCATGCTCGGTCAGCCCGTGCGTGGCAGTGAAATATTTGCCCGTGATTGGCGCATGCTGGGGGCTGACTACGTCGT
This sequence comes from Pseudomonas sp., assembly GCA_007117785.1. Lineage (GTDB taxonomy): Bacteria > Pseudomonadota > Gammaproteobacteria > Pseudomonadales > Pseudomonadaceae > Halopseudomonas. The sequence continues at coordinate 7,224 of SKFV01000222.1, read as the reverse complement.
GGTGGGTAATGTCACACAGGAGGCCGGGGCGGACAATTACAGCCTGACCTACACACTCTATAGCGTAATCCGCGAACAGGAGCTGCTGACCCGCACTATCAACGGTTCGCGTAGTCAGTTGCGTGATATGGCACATCGCTTGAGCGATGAAGTCTTCAAGGAAATTACCGGTATTCGCGGTGCGTTCAGCACCAAACTCCTGTATGTCGGTGTCGAGCGATCATCGGCATCAGATATGCGCTTTACCCTGAAACGTTCAGATTATGACGGTGCCCGGGCAGTTACCCTGCTGCAATCCAGTGAGCCGATTCTGACGCCGTCCTATGCACCGGATGGGGAGCGTATTGCCTATGTGTCTTTCGAGTCAGGCCGGCCGCAGATCTTTGTGCACTGGGTCAGTACTGGTCGGCGCGAAGTGATTACCCGTTTCGAGGGGCTGAACAGCGCACCGGCCTGGTCGCCGGATGGCAAGAGTCTGGCATTTGTGCTGTCGCGCGACGGCAACCCGGAAATTTACACCATGAATCTGGAGACTCGGCAGATGCGCCGGGTAACCAACCATTTTGCGATCGACACCGAGCCCTTCTGGAAAGACAACAACACCATCGTGTTTACCTCTGACCGCGGTGGCCGGCCACAGATCTACAAGCAGGATTTGCGCACGGGCACTACCGAGCGGCTGACCTTTGTCGGCAACTACAACGCCAATGCCAAATTATCCGTTGATGGACGCACCATGGTAATGGTGCACCGGCAAGACGGATACCGTAATTTTCAGATTGCCACGCAGGATTTACAGCGCGGCAATGTGAGAGTTTTAACAGAAACGTCGTTGGATGAATCACCTACTGTTGCACCCAACGGCACTATGTTAATTTATGCTACCCGTCAACAGGGGCGGGGCGTAATCATGCTGGTTTCAACCAACGGTCGCGTGCGTTCGGAAATTCCGACGCAGTTCGAAGACCTGCGCGTGCCATCATGGTCCCCTTACCTGCCATAGGGCGCACCAACACACACTTATGGGGTTTTTCAGGAGTCTATGATGCAATTCACTACTTTCGGCAAGTTCGCTGCTCTGATGGTCGCTTTCGGCCTGGTTGTTGGCTGTTCTTCCAAAGGCGCCCAGTCCACTGGTACTGGCGCTGTTGATCCGAACGCTGGTTACAGCAGTTCTGCTTCTGGTGCTGGCACGTCCGGCGTCAGCAGTGAAGAAGCTGCCCTGCGCGCTATCACTACCTTTTACTTCGAGTTCGACAGCTCCGAGCTGAAGCCAGAAGCCATGCGTGCGCTCGACGTTCACGCCCGCGATCTGAAATCATCCGGTCAGCGCGTAGTGCTGGAAGGTCACACTGACGAGCGCGGTACCCGTGAGTACAACATGGCTCTGGGCGAGCGTCGTGCAGCCTCTGTTCAACGCTACCTGGTGCTGCAAGGCGTTTCTGCCAGCCAGCTGGAACTGGTTTCCTACGGTGAAGAGCGTCCTGCTGCCATGGGCTCCAATGAAGAAGCCTGGGCTCAGAATCGTCGCGTAGAGCTGCGCAAGTAAGGGAGTGACATGAGCGTATTCAGGGGTGTTGCTGTACTGACAATGCTGGTGCCAGCCATAGCGCTGGCCCAGGTTCAGGTGGATGATCGAGGTGCCGGTAGCGGCAATCGCAGCTCATCTGCTGTCAATGCCCCTGCAATACCCTTGGATGTGTCACCCCAGGGCCAACTGCTGCAACAGATGTATCAGTTGCAGCAGGAGGTTTCCATGCTGCGCGGTATGATGGAAGAGCAGGATCACCGCTTGCGTCGCATGGAAGAAGAGCAACAGTCTCGCTATGAAGACCTGGACCGCCGGTTGCAGGCGAGCACCAGAGCAGGTGCCAGCACAAGCGCCAGTGAAGCTGTTCCAGGGCGTGACCAGTCCACTGCTCCCAGGGTTGTTGATGATCAGCCACTGAATGCCGAAACGGCAGCAGAGCCGGATCCCGAACGGGAAAAACTGCTCTATGATGCCGCCTTTGACCTGGTCAGGCAGCGCAACTTTACTCAGGCTATTGCCGCTTACAATGCCTTCCTGCGCCGTTATCCGGACAGTGAGTATGCCGGTAATGCGCAATACTGGTTGGGTGAGCTACATCTCGCTGAAGCTGATCTGGAAGCATCCGAACAGGCCTTTCAACTTGTCCTGAGTCGTTTTCCCGGTCATCGCAAGGAAGCCGACACCCTGTATAAACTGGGTGATGTTGAACGTCGTCGTGAAAACAACGCCCGTGCCCGTGAATGGTTCCAGCGCGTACTGGCCGAGCACCCCAACAGCTCCGCGGCACAGCTTGCCCGGCGCGATATCAATAATCTGAACTGACCCTGCCTGTCTTTTCTCGCTGTCTGGGTTAAAATACCCACATTCCTCTAATCAGGGTCGGGATTTACCTGACCTGACGATAGGCCTCTGCCTGTTACGCAGTGCTGCCCGGTAATTGACCCATGACCACTGATCTGTCTCCGACACTCCGGATTACGGAGATTTTTTATTCCCTGCAGGGTGAAAGCCGCACAATCGGGCTACCGACGGTGTTTGTGCGCCTGACAGGTTGCCCGCTGCGCTGCCAGTACTGTGACAGTGCTTACGCATTCAGCGGCGGCGAGAGCATGCCCTTCTCCGAGATCCTTGACCGGGTTGCCGCCTACCGACCGCGATATGTCTGTGTAACCGGTGGTGAGCCCCTGGCGCAGCCGGGCTGTCTGCCTCTGCTCAGCCAACTCTGTGATGCCGGCTATCAGGTGTCGTTGGAGACCAGCGGGGCGCTGGATGTCAGTGAGGTTGACCCACGGGTAAGCCGGGTGGTTGATCTGAAAACACCGGGATCTGCTGAGGTTGGTCGTAATTTGTACAGCAATATCGCCTTGCTGGGGCCGCAGGATCAGGTCAAGTTTGTCCTCTGTAGCCGGGCAGACTACGACTGGGCCCGCTTCAAGCTGGATGAATATGGGCTGGCTGAACGGGTCGGTGAGGTGCTGTTCTCGCCCAGCCACGCTGAGTTGGATGCGCGGGAACTGGCGGACTGGATAGTGGCTGATAATCTACCAGTACGCTTTCAGCTGCAGTTGCATAAATACCTGTGGGATGACCAGCCGGGGCATTGAGATGACAGACCAGAAAAAAGCAGTAGTACTTCTTTCCGGTGGGCTGGATTCAGCCACGGTATTGGCCATGGCGCAGGCAGAGGGTTATGTCTGTTACAGCATGAGCTTTGATTATGGGCAGCGCCACCGGGCCGAACTGGCTGCGGCCGAGCAGATTGCCCGGCATGCCGGGGTCGCCGATCACAAGGTTATCGGCCTTGATCTGAACGGCATGGGTGGCTCGGCGCTGACCGACTCTACTATTGCCGTTCCGGAGACGCCGCAGGAAGGAATCCCGATTACCTATGTACCTGCTCGCAATACCGTCTTTCTCTCCCTGGCTTTGGGCTGGGCCGAGGTGATCGGGGCGCAGGATATCTTTATCGGCGTCAATGCAGTGGATTATTCCGGCTATCCGGACTGCCGCCCTGGCTTTATTCAGGCCTTCGAGCAGGTGGCCAATCTGGCGACACGGGCAGGCGTTGAAGGGACTCCGTTCAGTATTCAGACGCCGCTGCAAATGCTCAGCAAGGCAGACATCATCGCAGCGGGTATTGCCCATGGGGTGGACTACAGTCTGACCGTTTCATGCTACCAGGCCGATGCTGCTGGTCGCGCTTGTGGTCGCTGTGACAGTTGCCGTTTGCGTAGCCAGGGCTTTACGCAAGCCGGGATGACGGACCCGACGCGCTATCAGGATTAAAATTTTTTCAAAAAGCTTGAGTTCATCAGAAAAATCAGTACTATAGCGCGCGTTCCGGGTCGTTAGCTCAGTTGGTAGAGCAGTTGGCTTTTAACCAATTGGTCGTAGGTTCGAATCCTACACGACCCACCATCTTCTCCTCGCTATACCCCCTTTTTAGTCATCAGCCGGCCAAGCACCCCTACGGGACTGCATGGTATAATCGAACTATAAATCCGATTGGGTGAAGTCATGTCACAGATTCCCGAGCGCGTTCTGGTGCAAGCACATCTGGCAGCCCGCCAGCCAACCCCGCTCAGCGAGGCAGAAACTGCCGACTACAAGCAGCGTATCGCAGCTGCGCTGAAAGCACGTAATGCGGTATTGGTTGCCCACTACTACACCGATCCGGTGATTCAGGCGCTGGCTGAAGAAACCGGTGGTTGTGTTTCCGATTCACTGGAAATGGCTCGTTTCGGACGTGATCATCCGGCATCGACCCTGGTAGTGGCTGGGGTACGTTTTATGGGTGAGACATCAAAAATCCTCAGTCCGGAAAAACGCGTGCTGATGCCGACTCTGGAAGCCACCTGCTCACTGGATATTGGTTGTCCGATTGACGAGTTCTCGGCCTTTTGTGATCAGCATCCGGATCGTACTGTCGTGGTCTATGCCAATACCTCGGCGGCCGTCAAAGCCCGCGCCGACTGGGTGGTCACCTCCAGCTGCGCCTTGCAGATTGTTGAACACCTGATGGATCGCGGCGAGAAAATCCTCTGGGCGCCGGACCAGCACTTGGGGCACTACATCCAGACCCAGACGGGCGCGGATATGCTGATGTGGCAAGGCAGCTGCATTGTGCATGAGGAGTTCAAGGCGCAGTCGCTGATCGACTTGAAAGCCGTCTACCCGGAAGCTGCCGTACTGGTTCATCCGGAGTCACCGGCTGCAGTGGTGGAACTGGCCGATGTGGTTGGCTCGACCAGCCAGTTGATCAAGGCAACCCAGACGCTGCCCAATCCAACTTTCATTGTGGCGACCGATCGCGGGATTTTCTACAAGATGCAGCAGGCATCCCCGGGGCGTCAGTTGATCGAAGCGCCGACTGCAGGCAATGGTGCCACCTGCCGCAGCTGTGCCCACTGTCCATGGATGGCCATGAACACCCTGCCTCGGGTGCTGGCCAGTCTGGAGCAGGGCACCGATGAGATCGACGTGGACTCCGCCTTGATTCCGCGTGCGGTTCAGCCGCTTGAGCGCATGCTCGATTTTACTCGTCAGGCCAGCCTGGCAGCAGTCGGTAACGCCTGATCAGAAGCTTTTCAACACCTCACGTAGACGCGCCAGATGCTCCTGGCGTGCTTCAACGCGCGAGCGCATGACGAAGTTGTCGCTGACCCGGCGATGGGCCAGTTTCAGCTGTTCATCCGCCTGATCCAGGTCGCCTGCCAGCATGAAATATTCGGCGCGCGCCATGTGCAGGCCAGTAATGTTCTCCGCCAGGCCGCGAATCTCTGCTGCCATATACCAGAAGTCAGGATCATCACTGCGCTGACTTGCCAGGCGATCACTCAGGCGTTCGGCCTCGGCATAGCGCTGCTCATGCAGCAACAGATCGATCTTGCTTTGCATCAAGGGATAATTGTCCGGCCGGTTTTCCAGCAACTGGTCGACTATGGCCAACGCCGCACTGCTGCGACCCTGCAAGCGCAGTAGCTCGACTTCGGCCAGGCGCACGATGAGCACATCCCCATGCTGCGCTAGCAGTGGCTGAAGAGCCTGCTCCGCTTCATCGAACTGGCTGGCGCGCATTTTGGCCAGGGTCAGCCCGTAGCGTGCAGGTGCATGCTCGCCTTCATGTTCGTCCAGTTGCGCCTGAAAACGGCGAATGGCAACACCGGGATTGGTTTCGTAACGCAACTGCACGCGGGCACGCAGCATCTGATATTCCTGACTGTCGCGGCGGCCATTATTGCGGGCCAGTTGCTCGGCGCGGTTACGCGAGTCCGATATACGTGACTGGGTTACCGGGTGGGTCAGCAGGAATTCAGGGGGCGTGCGATCAAAACGGCTGTTGCGCGCCAACCGCTCGAACATATCCGGCATGGCGCGTGGGTCATAGCCGGCCTGATAGAGGTTCTGGATGCCGATGCGATCGGCTTCCTGCTCATTTTGCCGCGAAAAGCGCCGTTGTTCCTGAATGGCAGCAGCCTGGGTTGACGCCAGCGCGGCAAAGCCGGCATCGCCGCCGCCTGCGGCGGCAATCACGATGCTCGCCAGCATGGCGGTCATCAGCGGCACGCGCATGCGTTGCTGCTGTTCCAGGTTGCGCGAGAAATGCCGCTGCGACAGGTGAGCCAGTTCATGCGCCATCACCGAGGCAAATTCGCCTTCGGTATGCGCATGCAGAAATAGCCCACCGTTAATACCGACAATACCACCGGGCGCAGCAAATGCATTCAGTTGCGGGCTATCGACCACCACGAAGGCCAGTCTGCGGTCTACCAGTTGGCTGGTCTCGGCCAACTGATAGACGTGACGCTCGACATAATCTTTCAGCAGCGGGTCATCTTTGGTCGCAACTGCGCCACGTAACATGCCCAGCCAGGCCCGACCCAATTGATATTCCTGCTCGCGGGACATGATGCCGGCACTGGTGTCGCCCAGTGACGGCAAATTGAATTCGGCCTGCACGGGTGAGCTCGGCATCAGGCCCAGCAAGCAGAAGGTAAGCAATGCTTTACTGGCCAACAGGCGCGGAAGACAGGATTTGACTGACATGGTGACCTTTTGTAACCCGGGTTGTCCGGAGCGGGTTGTGCAGCGCTATACTGACGCCACTTGAACAAGGAGCCCTGGATGACACTAGTAGCCCCGACTGATTTGCACGCAGATACCGAACTCGATGCCCGTGGACTCAATTGCCCGTTGCCCTTGCTCAAGGCCAAGCAGGCGCTGAATGGCATGGGCAGCGGAGAAGTACTGTATATTTCTGCTACCGATGCTGGCTCCTGGCGGGATTTTCAGCGCTTTGCCGAGCTGTCCGGACATGATTTGCTGCATGCTGATACCTTGGACGATGAATTTCATTATTGGTTGCGAAAATCGTGAGATCAACTGGCATGCTGAAAGTTTTCCAGAATTGGGTACAAAAATATTTCTCGGACGAGGAAGCAGTGGTACTGGCCGTGGTGCTGGCACTGGGATTTGCCATCATTATTACCTTTGGCGGCAAGCTGGCTCCTTTGCTGACCGGGCTGGTGCTAGCCTATCTGCTGCAGGGCATTGTGACCCTGTTCAAACGCTGGGGAGTGCCGCACTGGTTGTCGGTGTGGCTGGTTTTCCTGCTCTTTCTCGGTGGTTTGGGCACCATTTTCGGCGTGGTCATTCCGCTGGTCTGGAGACAGATGGCAGCGCTGTTCAATGAG
>SKFV01000269.1 GCA_007117785.1 Pseudomonas sp. | reverse complement strand
GACCGGCTAATGGCAACAGCGCCCCATGGCGCTGCGTGGGTGCTTCAAATTCAAGAGCACTCAAGCGCTTTGCAGCTTTAGAGATTTAAACTGAGTTTGATTCAAGGAGCCATAAATGAGCGTATTGACCATGCAGGAGCTGGACCTCAAGGGCCAGCGGGTACTGATTCGTGAAGACCTGAACGTGCCGGTCAAGAACGGCAAGGTAGCCAGTGATGCGCGGATTGTTGCTTCGTTGCCGACCATCAAGCTGGCGCTGGAGAAAGGTGCGGCGGTGATGGTGTGTTCGCATCTGGGGCGGCCGGACGAGGGCGTGTTCAGTGAAGCGGACAGCCTGGCCCCGGTGGCAGCCTATCTGAGCGAGGCGCTGGGTCGTGAGGTGCCGCTGGTGCGTGATTACCTGGCCGGGGTCGAGGTCAAGCCGGGTGAGGTGGTGCTGCTGGAGAATGTGCGCTTCAATAAGGGCGAGAAGAAAAATACCGATGAGCTGGCGCAGCAGTATGCGGCGCTTTGTGATGTGTTCGTGATGGATGCCTTTGGCACCGCGCACCGGGCGCAGGGTTCGACCCACGGCGTGGCCAAGTTTGCCAAGCAGGCCTGTGCCGGCCCCTTGCTGGCAGCTGAGCTGGCGGCCTTGGCCAAGGCGCTGGACAAGCCGGCGCGGCCAATGCTGGCGATTGTTGCCGGCTCCAAGGTGTCGACCAAGTTGGATGTATTGAACTCGCTGTCCGAGAAGTGCGATCAACTGATTGTGGGTGGCGGGATTGCCAATACCTTTCTGGCGGCTGCTGGTTACCCGGTTGGCAAGTCGCTTCACGAGGCCGATCTGCTGGACACGGCCAAGGCGATTGCGGCCAAGGTGAGCGTACCCTTGCCGACCGATGTAGTGGTAGCCAAGGCCTTTGCCGAGGATGCCGAGGCAACCGTCAAGGCGATTGCCGATGTGGCCGAAGATGACATGATTCTGGATATCGGCCCTGAAACGGCGCGGGTGTTCGCTGAAATGCTCAAGGCATCGGGGACTATTTTATGGAACGGCCCAGTCGGGGTGTTCGAGTTTGACCAGTTTGGTGGTGGTACTGAGGCGCTGGCCAAGGCGATTGCTGCCAGTGAGGGCTTTTCGATTGCCGGCGGTGGCGATACGCTGGCCGCTATCGACAAGTACGGTGTGGCCGCGCAGATTTCCTACATATCAACTGGTGGTGGCGCCTTCCTCGAGTTTGTTGAGGGCAAGGTATTGCCCGCCGTCGAGATTTTGCAACAGCGTGCGCGCTGAACGCGCCGCTTTATACAGACATATTTTAAGGGAGAGATAACATGGCCTTGATCAGTTTGCGCCAGATGCTGGATCACGCCGCCGAGTATGGTTACGGTATTCCGGCATTCAACGTCAATAACCTGGAACAGGTCCGCGCCATTATGGAAGCGGCAGCGAATACCGATTCGCCAGTGATTCTGCAGGCCTCTGCCGGCGCACGCAAATACGCCGGTGCGCCCTTCCTGCAGCATCTGATTCTGGCGGCTATCGAAGAATTTCCGCATATTCCGGTGTGTATGCACCAGGATCACGGCACCAGCCCTGCGGTTTGCCAGCGCTCTATCCAGCTGGGTTTCTCATCAGTGATGATGGATGGCTCTCTGGGCCCGGACGGTAAAACCCCCATGGATTATGACTACAACGTGCGGGTTACCCGTCAGGCGGTGGACATGGCGCATGCCTGCGGCGTATCAGTGGAAGGTGAACTGGGTTGCCTGGGTAGTCTGGAAACCGGTCAGGCGGGCGAAGAGGATGGCATTGGTGCTGAAGGTATCCTCGATCACAGCCAAATGTTGACCGATCCGGAAGAAGCGGCGGATTTCGTCAAACAGACCCATGTGGATGCACTGGCTATTGCTATCGGTACCAGTCATGGTGCCTACAAGTTCACTCGTCCACCGACGGGCGACATTCTCGATATCGGCCGGATCAAGGCAATTCACGCGCGGATTCCGGATACCCACCTGGTTATGCATGGCTCCAGTTCAGTTCCACAGGAGTGGCTGAAGGTCATCAATGAGTTCGGTGGCGAGATCCCCGAGACCTATGGTGTGCCGGTGGAAGAGATTGTGGAAGGCATCAAGCACGGGGTGCGCAAGGTCAATATCGATACTGACTTGCGTCTCGCCTCAACCGGTGCGGTGCGCCGTTTTATGGCACAGAACCCGGCCGAGTTTGATCCCCGCAAGTTCCTCAGCAAGACCGTTGATGCCATGCGCGATATCTGCATGGCACGCTACGAAGCTTTTGGTTGTGCTGGCAATGCGTCTAAAATTCGTCCAGTGTCGCTGGAAAAGATGTTCCAGCGCTACGAGGAAGGCGAACTGGAACCGAAGATTCACTGAGCGGAAAAACAGGGCGCTACGGCGCCCTGTTTTTTGCTGTACAACGGAGGGACTATGGCCGACAACGATGATGACGCGGGCTTTACCCATGAACGTTTGCTGGAAGCCCTGGAGAACCAGTTGGCCGCCAATGAGCCACCAGCCGCCCAGGCGACCCTGAACAAGCTGACGCTGGTTGGCTACAGCAGGGAAGACAGCCTGGAACTGATGGCGCAAGTACTGGCGCATGCCATTGGTGTGATGCTGGATGAAGACAAACCTTTCGACCTGGTGGCATACGAGCAGGCCCTGCGTAACCTGCCGGAATTACCTGACGCCCTGGAGTAGGGTGACAGGACATATCAAGAAACGGATTGGCCGGGCCAGGTTTCACCGTGGCTGGCAAACTCGAAAAAAAAGGAAACTGCCTGATGCTGCTTTCAATCTTGCGTGTGGTGCTGTTTTTTCTGCTTGCTGTCGTGGTGGCAACCGTATTGGGTACGCTGGTACAGACCCAGCTCAACCTCGCGGCTCTGCAAATGATCGGTGTGGAGATAGGTGTTGCCGAGCGTCTGGCCACTACCGGCCGGGATCTGCTCGGCTTTACGCCGATTTTCGCCATGCTGGTGGGTGCTGCGCTGATCTGCGCCCTGCCGGTGGCCGAGTTGCTTGGACGAGTGTTCAAGCCCTGGCGAGGTGTTCTCTTCGCCCTTGCGGGCGCTGTTGGCATCAAGGTCGCCTTTGATGTGGTTGATTATCTCGCCCCCATGCCGACTTTTATTGCGGCTACGCGGGGTATGGGCGGCTTGTTGTTGATGATGATTGCGGTCGGTGTCGGTAGCTGGTTGTTTGGTTACCTGACCCGTCCGGCAAAAAAACGAGGCCTGCGGGTACTGGGCTGACAAGGAGAAAATACCGATGCGCATGATTCGACAAGGTCTCGCGGGCGCTGTAGCCCTGGCAACAGTTGCCAGCGTTAATGCAGCAGGCTACCAGATCACCACTGTTGCTGAAGGGCTCAACCATCCCTGGTCGCTGGCTTTCCTGCCGGATGGCCGCATGCTTGTCACTGAGCGTGCCGGTGATCTGCGCTTGCTGTCGGCTGACGGTGAATTGCAGGCCGAGCCGGTCGCCGGTGTGCCGGAGGCCTTTGTGGATGGCCAGGCAGGCCTGTTCGAGGTCATTCTGGACCCCGAGTTTGCCGATAATCAGCGGCTGTTCCTCAGTTATGCCTGTGGCACTCTGGCCTCAAATAACACCTGTCTGGCCAGTGCGCGCTTTAATGGCGAGGCACTGGACGATGTTCAGGAGGTATTCCGTGCCGAGCCAGGCAAGCGGGGTGCGGCGCATTATGGTGGCCGGATTGCGTTCCTCGATGATCACACACTGGTCATGGGTTTGGGCGATGCCTTCGTGCTGCGTGAAGAAGCGCAGAACAAGGGCAACCACCTGGGTGGTCTGGTCCGTCTCAATCGTGATGGTAGCGTGCCGGAGGATAATCCCTGGGTAGGGCAGTCGGGTATCAAGCCAGAGCTATACAGTATTGGTCATCGCAATGTTCAGGGCATGGTCTGGGATGCAGCTAACCAGCGTCTGCTCAGTCACGAGCATGGTCCACGTGGCGGTGACGAGCTGAATCTTATCCAGCCAGGCAAGAATTATGGTTGGCCTGTGATCAGCTACGGTGTGGATTACAACGGTGCAGTGATTACGCCCTACACTGAAAAGCCCGGTCTGGAGCAGCCGATAACGGAATGGACGCCATCGATCGCGCCTTCCGGCATGACGTTGTATACCGCTGACCTGTTTCCCGAATGGCAGGGCAATCTGTTTATTTCAGCCCTTGCCGGCCGCCACGTGCGTCGGGTTGAGCTGTCGGGTAACGAGGTGATTGCCGAAGAAAGTCTGTTCGGTGAGCTGAATGCGCGTTTTCGTGATGTGCGCACAGGCCCTGATGGCGCACTCTACCTGCTGACCGATAGTCCTGAGGGCAAGGTGCTGCGCGTTACCCCGTAATCCTCTCAGTAGCCGCCAGCGGGCTCATGGAAGCTGACACCATGGCGCCCGCTGCGTTTGCGCTTGTACATGGCAGCGTCAGCCTGTCGAAGTAATGACGGCATGTCCGGGTCCGCCGAGCGCGTCAGGGTGATACCGATGCTGGCGCCGACAGCCACACTCTGGCCCTCAAGCTCAATAGGCATGCTGAGCTCGTCAAGAAAGCGTTCGGCCAGGGCTGCTGCCTGGTTCCGGTCCAGCATACCCTCCGCGACCAGAACAAACTCATCACCGCCAAGACGGGCTACAAAGTCGCTGTCGCGAGCGGTTTTCAGCATGCGCTCGGCAACACATTGCAGTACCGCATCACCGGTTTCGTGGCCAAGCTGATCATTGATCTGCTTGAACCCATCAAGGTCAACCAGCATCACGGCGAGGTATTCCTTGCGGCGCTGGCTGCGGCGCATGGCTTCTTCGATATGCTGCTCCAGTGCCGTGCGGTTGGCCAGGTTGGTCAGCGGGTCATGCAAGGCCATGCGCTCGAGGCGAGCGTTTGCCTCCGCCAGTTCAGTTGTGCGCTCGGCAACCTTGGCTTCGAGTTCGCGCTCATGCTCGCGCAAGGTGCTGACCAGTTCGCTTTGCGCATTCAATGCGGTCTGTTGAGCCTGCTCACGTTGCTCTTTAAGGGTCTTGAAACGTGCCGCCAGGGCAAAAGACAGCAGGAGCATTTCCAGTGCCGAGCCGACATGCATCGCATAGGTGGTCAGCAAGTTGGACGGCAATAGACCGAGGTTACGCAGTGCCAGCAGAACTACACCGATAATCATCAGGCTCCAGGCCAGCAGAACTACGCGCGCGCCGGGTACTCGGCGTTGTGCGGCCTGCAGAATGCAGGCAAAGACTACAGGTGCGGCGATGATTGCCAGTAGCGACATACCCTGGATGCTGATCCGGATCGGTGCGATCAGGCTGAGCAAGCTGAGGGCAAGGCACAGCCAGGCTATCAGTCCCAGCGGGGTAAACCATTGCGGCAGGTGCTGTTTGATCTCCAGAAAGCGGCGAATGAAAAGTACGCCGAGCAAGCCGGAGAGGCACAGCGAGAGCGGCAGTATGCGGGTTCCGTAGAGGCCCAGTTCGGGCCAGATAAAGCGTGAACCAATGCCGGTAAAGCTCAATGCACCAATACCGAAAACAGCCACAAAAGCGACGTAATACAGATAGGTGCGTTCGCGCAGTACGCTGAATAACAGCAGATTGTAGACCGCCATGGCCAGCAGCATACCCAGGTACAGGGTAATCACGGCCATACTGCTGACGCTGTAACTGGCAAAGGCAGGCGGCGACCATAATTGGCTGGTGAGTGTCAGGCTGCCGCCGGAGGTGGTCTTGAAATACAGGGTTTTCTGTTCCCCGGCAGCCAGCGACAGCATGAAGCTGGGGTCGCGATGAGCGAGCTGTCGAGCGGAGATCCGAACGCCATCGCCACTGAGCAGGGGGACCGCCCCCAGGCCATGCAGCTCAATGCGGTTGAGCGACGAGTAGGGGAAATGGATAAACCATTGCTGGTCGCTCGTGGCAGAGGACTGAAGTGTCAAGCGAAGCCATACGGCCTTTTCGGTATAGCTGAAATTCATGTCGTTACGGTTTGAGGCCGCCTGCCATATGACACCAGAACGCTGAACTCCGCTGAAGTCATGTTCTGGCGGCAGCAGAGTAAACTCCAGCCATGGCTGCAGATCCACGTGGTCAACCCCATCACTTAGCATCAGCTCGTGGGTGTTTGCCGGCACCTGAACGCTGAGCGCTAACAGCATGACCAGCAAGAAGATATGCCAGCCTGAACGCATGCCGCTCACTCAGAGAGCCCCTGATTACCTTTTACGTAATAGCTTATACCGCTGCGCCCTTGACGTTTGCGGGCGTACATCGCCTGATCAGCCTGACGCAGCATTTCGTCGGCGACCAGTTCGGAACCAGCGGCATGGCTGACACCAATGCTGGCTCCGATCTGAATCTGCTGTTCATCCAGCGTGATCGGCTGGATCAGGGCGTCGAGCAAGCGCTCGGCAACCGCATGGGCATCGTCACCCGGGTGCAGCCCCTCACTGACCACAATAAATTCATCGCCGCCCAGGCGGGCGACGAAGTCATTGACCCGCCCCGCATCCTTCAGTCTTTGGGCAACCTCCTGCAAAACGCGATCACCAAAAGCGTGACCAAATACATCATTCACCGGTTTGAAGTTATCCAGGTCTATCATCAGCAGTGCCAGCTGCTGTTGGTTGCGGTCGGCGCGGGCCAGTGCCTCGTTAAGATGACGGTTCAGTCCGGCACGGTTTGCCAGCCCGGTCAGCGCATCCTGCATGGCCATGTCTTCGAGACGGCGGTTGGCCTGTTCCAGTTCGCGGGTGCGTTCTGCCACGCGATGCTCCAGTACCCGTTCATGTTGCTGCAAGGCATGAACATGCTGGCGTTGGGCGTTCAGCGCTGCGGTTTGGGCGATTTCCTTCTGCCGTTTGAGTTCATTGAAGCGCGCAGCCAGGCCGAAGGAGAGCAGCAGCATTTCCAGTGCCGAGCCAATCTGCATGGAATACAGGGTGACGAAGTTGTTCGGGATCAGGGCAAAATTCCGCAAGGCCAGCAGCACTGCGCCGGTCATCATCAGACCCCAGGCCAGGACAAAAATGCGCGCCCCGGGCACACCCAGGAAAACACAGTGGATACCACACATAATCAGCATCAGGGTTACCGTCAGCCCGAAGACTGACATGGTTTGCAAGGCCAGTTGAACCGGCATCACCAGGCTGGACAGGGTAATGATGCCACCCACAAGGGTGGCGACGCTGAGCAGTCGATACCAAGCCGGCACGCGTTGCTGGACATCAAGAAAGCTGCTGGTGAACAGGGCTGCGACGGTGGTAGCCAGAATGATCGACGTTGGCAGTATGCGGTTGCCAACCTCGCCAAGATCCTGCCACAGATAGTAGGGGCCCAGTCCGTTGATCGCCATGGCCCCGGTACCAAAGCTGGCGATAAAGAGTACATAGAGCAGAAAGCTGGGCTGCCGCAGAGCAATAAACAGCAGCAGATTGTAACCACCTAGCGCCAGAATCATACCCAGATAGGCGGCCAGTATGATGTGCGCCCGGTTACTGTGTCCACGAAAGCTCTCTGCCGGCCAGATAAGTGCGTCAAGACTCAGGCTGCCAGTTGATTCTCCGCTGACCAGGATCAGGCGACGCTCAGCAGGGGCCAGTTGCAACTGAAACGCGGCACTGCGATGGCTCAGGCTGCGTTCGTTGCTGGGCAGAATGTCGCCGCTGCGTTGAATCTGCCAACCGTCTGCGCTCTGTTGGTACAGGCTTACGCGGTCAAGGGAGGGGTAGAGCATTTCAACTACCCAGTCGGTGGTCTGCTCTGGGTCGCCCTGAAGCTCGAACAACAGCCATACACGATCACTGGTGTAGCCAAAATTGATATCACGATCACCCGCGGCACTGTGCATTTCTTCGCGCTGGGCGAGTACCTGATCGGGGCTCAATCGCCGACTGCTGTCACGCAGATAATGAATTGCAGGTTGCAGACGCAGCGCTTCGTTCTGGTCGGCGTGCAATTGCAGGATAGGACTGTCTGCCTGAGCCTCGAGAGCAGGCAGAAAAAGAACAAGCAATAGCAGGGGCCAGAGTAGAGTCCGGCGGCTGGTACGCTGGCAGATATGCCAAAGCCACCTGTTCATCCCT
>SKFV01000050.1 GCA_007117785.1 Pseudomonas sp. | reverse complement strand
TGGCAGCAAGCACTGAAGGAGGTGTGGGGCGAAGTGACCGCCCTGTTCTGGTGCGGAAATGGTCTCAGGCATAACCTGTTGTCATGCGTTAGCATAAAGGTTCTCTCCATAGCCATCAGGTTCAAGCCAATGATGTTTTTCCGTTCCTGCTTAATGATGTGTGCTGTGTTAACCAGCCTTTCTGTAGCCTCCCTCCATGCCGCCGATGCGGCAAAGGCCGCTGCGAAGACTGACAAGGAGGCTTTGCAGCTGCAGTTGATTCGTAACGCAACCCTGAAAATCCATTACGGGGATACGGTGTTTCTGCTCGATCCCATGCTGGCGTCGAAGGGAACTTACCCCGGCTTTTCCGGCACGCACCGCAGTGAGCTGCGCAACCCGCTGGTCGAGTTACCGATGTCGATCGAGGAGGTGGTCGCAGGGGTGGATGCGGTGATTGTTACCCATACCCATCTGGATCACTGGGATGCCGCCGCTCAGGAGGCTCTACCAAAGGATATTCCGCTGTTTGCGCAGCATGCAGCTGATGCCGATATTATCCGTGAGCAGGGGTTTACCGATGTGCGGATATTGACCCCGGGAACCGGCTTCAATGGCATAACCCTTGAGCCAACCGGCGGCCAGCATGGCTCGGATGAGCTCTACGCGGTGCCGGCACTGGCAGAACGCATGGGTGAGATCATGGGCGTGGTGTTTCAGGCGACCGATGCGCCAACCCTTTATGTGGCCGGTGATACCGTCTGGCGCACTGAGGTCGAGTCTGCACTGGATGCGTTTATCCCGGATGTGGTGGTGCTTAATGCTGGCGCTGCCGAGGTCAATGGTTTCGAGAACGACCCCATCATCATGGGGCGTGAAGATACCTTGCGGGCATACCAGTATGCGCCGCAAGCCCAGATTGTCGCGGTCCATATGGATGCTATCAATCACATGACCCTGAGCCGTGCGGAGCTGGCCGATTACATAGCCGAACAGGGTATTGAAGACCGTGTGCTGATTCCGGCAGACGGCGAGACACTAAACTTCTGATGCTTCGGGGCTGGATTACAGGCTGTTTTTGTATATCCGGCCATTTTTGATGATCAGGCGGAAGTTCTGCTCCGGGTCGGCGATCAGTGACAGGTCTGCGGTGGGGTCGCCTTCGACCAGTAGCATGTCCGCTACTGCGCCCTCAACCAGGACACCCAAGGGGCCAGCCAGCGGGTAGCGTGGGCCGGCTAGCGCGATCAGTGCTCCGTTATTGCCGGTAGCGATCTGCAGCACCTCACCGGGGCTGTACCAGCGCTGCATGCTGACCAGCAAGGCATTCTGGTTATCACCCAGATTGCCGGCCCCGAGCATATCGGTACCAAAGGCCACTTTGACGTTGTGCTTTTTTGCCAGCGCAAAGGCGCGGTCGGTGCCCTGCTGCACCATCTGCTGTTTCAGACGTGATGGTCCGGTTTTCGGGTTGGACAGTTCGTTATCGATAAAGGGCTGCAGGCTCCACCAGGCCTCCTTGCGCGCCATCAACCTGACCGTGTCCTCGTCCACCAGTTGGCCGTGTTCGATACTCCTGACACCAGCTTCCAGCGCCATGCTGACCGCTCTGGAGGTATAGGCATGCACGGCAACATAGGTGCCCCAGTTTTCTGCCGCCATCACCGCTGCGCGCAATTCATCGGGGGTGTATTGGGTGACATCCAGCGGGTCATACATCGAGCTGACACCACCGCCGGCCATCAGTTTGATCTGGGTGGCACCGAGCATCAGTTGCTCGCGGGTGCGTTTGAGTACCGCATCGCTGCCGTCGGCAATCGCCGTCACTCCGACCCGGTCCGGATAGCTCAGCGGGGCATTGCTGGCGCTGGGCACTTCATGCGGCAAGCGGAAGTCACCGTGGCCACCGGTCTGTGAAATCATGGCCCCGGAAGGGAAAATACGTGGTCCTGTGACCAGACCTTCCTCAATGGCACGACGCAAGCCGAATGAAGGGCCGCCCATGTCCCGCACCGAGGTAAAGCCTCGCATCAGAGTGGCATCGCCGACCACACCGGCCAGCAGGTGGATGTAGGCAATATCCGCAGTCAGCGCCTGCACCGAAGAGGGCTTGACCAGGGTGGAGTGCCAGTGGGCATCAATCAGACCCGGCATCAGGGTGCGGCCTTCACCGGCAATCACTGTCAGGTTGTCGTCGGGCGTGATCGGCGTGCGCGAGATCTGCTCGATCAGGCCGTTGCGTACCAGTACATGCACACGATGCTGGCTGCGTTCGGCAGATTGGCCGTCAAACAGATAGACATCTTCCAGCAGCAGGTTGCTACTACTGGCGGCGGGTGCGGCCCACAACAGGTTGAATGGCAATAGCAGGATGCAGCATAGCAACAGGCAGCGAAGGCTGAGCATGATCAGGGTCTCGGTGGCGTCATCAGGCATTTATAGTAGCAGGCTGTGACCGCATTGATTACTGGCTGGGTATCAAGTCAAAGCGCTTTTAACAGCAGCGATACCGCCAGCACCAACAGCATCAGCGCAATCAGGCTGTCGAATACTTGCCAGGCGCGGGGTGTTTTCAGTTGCCGGGCGAGCAGGGGCGCACCAGCCGTCAAGGCGGTGAACCACAGGGCGGAGCCCAAGGTAGCGCCCAGAGCATAGGCCCAGGGGCTGGGCTGTTGCGCGCCGACCCCGCCGATGAGGATCACGGTATCCAGATAGACATGGGGGTTGAGCAAGGTGATGGCCAGCGTCGCCAAGGCCAGCTTACCCGCACTGCCGACTTGCAGTGAAGGCTCCAGGGTCAAGCTGCCCTGACCGCGCCAGGCCCGCAGCGCCGCCTGACCGCCGAGCCAGAACAGCAGGGCGCTACCACCGATGGTCAGTAGCGGAATCAGTGCGGGAAGCTGGCGCTGGATCGCGTCCAGGGCAAAGATGCCGCTGATGATCAGCAGGCTGTCGCAACTGACGCAGATCGCTGCCAGCATTGTCCGGTGCCGGCCAAACATGCTCTGGGTCAGTACCCAGGTGTTCTGCGCGCCTACCGCGATGATAAGGCTCAGTGTGATACCCAGCCCGGAAAAAAACGACCCCATAACGCCTCCTGTCGGATCAAGTCGTTATTGTCCGGGTGTTGGGTTAAATTAATCCAACGAATAAATCTATACTGAGATTAGTAAAATTAATGTTGAATTATGACTTGCTGGCGGCCCTGGCCGCGGTGATTGAAGAGGGCAGTTTCGAGCGGGCTGCGCAGCGGTTGTGTATTACCCAGTCCGCGATCAGCCAGCGTATCAAGCAGCTGGAAAGCCGGCTGGGCCAGGCCGCCCTGTTGCGTTCCAGCCCACCGCAACCGACAGCCTTCGGTCGCCAGCTGCATAACCATCTGCGCCAGGTCGAGCAGATGGAGCAGCAACTGGGCCTGGGAGACCCGCTGGAAGCCGTGCCGATTCGATTGACGGTAAATGCCGACTCGCTGGCCACCTGGCTGCCCTCCGCCTTGCGCCTGCCGGAATACCCCGGCGTGCGTTATCACCTGAGTGTCGAAGATCAGGCCGTGGGCCTGCGGCGAATGAAAAATGGCGAGGTCATGGCGTGCCTGTGCGCCAGCGCGGAAGCGGTGAACGGTGGGCGGGTCGAATTTCTCGGGCTGTTGCGTTACCGCGCCGTTGCTACGCCGGCCTTTGTCGCCCATCACCGGGCAGTTGTCGGCAAGGGGCATTGGCTCAGTCGGGCGCCTTGCCTGGTATTCAATCAGGATGATCGCCTGCAACATGATTATCTTGCCAGCCAGGGCGCAGGTAGCCCACAGCATTGCCATTATTGCCCGAGCTCCGAGGGTTTTGTGCAATGTGTAGAGCAGGGCATGGCCTTCGGCATGATTCCGGAGCTGCAGATCCGCCAGCAGCTCGTCAGCGGCAAACTGGTCGAAGTCCTGCCGGATACGCCAGTGGATGTGCCGCATTACTGGCACTACTGGCGCGCAGAAAGTGATGTGCTCAAAACGCTGCGCCTGTCAGTGCGCCAGGCAGCGCAGCAGGTGTTGCAGCGCTGAGGTTCTTTAACGTTTGTCTGCTGGCGCAGAGGTCGCTGGCTCGTCGAGCTGTTCTGCCCGGCGTTGTTCCAATGCGGCTTCATTTTCCAGAGACAGGTAACGACGCAGCATGGCCTGCTCACTGCGACCTTTCTTGCGCGCGGGCACCGGGAAGCGCACCAGCAGGTTGATTTCTTCCGGCTTGGGAAACAACAGGGTGATCCGGGGTTCCACCGAGGGCACATCAATACCCTGCTGCTTGCCCAGACGCGATAGGTGCTTGCGGGCAGCCTCGATAAACTCGCCGCAGACCTCGTTGGCCGCCTGCAACAAGTGGCGTTCGGCGCGTTCCCAGTCATCCTTGCGAGACAGGGGGACTACGCTGGTATGCAGCACAAAATCTTCGGTAAAGCTTTCGTTGATCACCGCTTCGCTGAGAAAGATCGAATTGGGCAGTACGATAGCGCGCCCGGTGTGCTGATGCGACAACTGCTCAGGCCCGATCTCCAGAACAGTCGTGGTCAGCATGGTCAGGTCGATCACGTCGCCACGCAGCTTTTTCACCTCGATACGGTCACCCAGATGGAACATGCCGGCGCTGGAGCGCAGCATACCGCCGGTGAAGCACATCAGCAGTTCCTTGGTCGACAGGATGATCGCCGCAGCAAAGGCCACCACTGAGAGAGCCAAGGTGCGCAGCTGATCCGCCCAGACCACGACCAGCAGGAATGATCACCGCGAGGTTGCGCACCATCACCAGCCAGCGGCGCTGTGCTTCATGGGTCGACCAGCTGACCCGCCGAATACTGGCCGCACCCAGTCGATAGAGCAGGCTCATGCCAATGATCAAGAGTCCGCTGCTGATCAGCTTGCCGAGAAAGGCACTTTCGGTGAGGGTGTTAAGCAGGATGTCCATGGAGTGAGATTGGCTACATTGGGAAATGGGGTGAAATTGATATCCTGATAGTGCCCGATTCATTGTGCGTGATCAAAGTTCACCGCGTGGCTGGTTAGTCAATGGCTTGCATGTGGGTATTGATCGGCTGTTAGAGTAGGTCGCCTCAGCCCGATGAACCAAGAGGACGTGAGATGGCCACACCCGGCACGCAAACGGTAAAAAATCGCAGCCAATGGTCTTCAGAGCCCGCTTTTATCTTCTCCATGGCGGCAGCGGCAGTAGGATTGGGTAATCTCTGGCGCTTCCCCTATATGGTTGGAGAGTATGGCGGTGGTGCCTTTATTCTGGCTTACCTGATTGCACTCTTTGTAGTCTGCCTGCCCATCATGTATCTCGAAGTGGCTGCAGGCCGCCTGGCGCAAGGCAATACGGTGCATACCTATCGACAGGTGCACCGCTGGGGCGCCTGGTATGGCTGGTTTGTGGTCGGGCTGACGATCATTATCACCAGTTACTATCTGGTGATCACCGGCTGGACGCTAGGCTATGCCATGGATGCCCTGCGGGATGACTTGCAGGTATTCAGCGATTTTTCTGAGGGTTACGCCTCGGTGTATTACTTTCTCGGCATTATTGCCCTGAGCAGTCTGGTGCTGATCAAGGGTATCAGTGCGCTGGAAACCTTCTCCAAGATATTGATGCCGGTGTTGTTGCTGATCATAATTGGTCTGGTCATTACCGCCTCACAGATGGAAGGTTGGCAGGAGGCCAAAGAATTCCTTCTGTACGCCGATTTTTCCGCCTGGCGCCGATCGGAGTTATGGATAATGGCCTTCGCCCAGGGGTTTTATACCCTGGCAATCGGGCAGGGATACTTGGTTACTTATGGCAGTTATATTCCGAACAAGGCCCATGTTCCGCGTGCCTGCCTGATTGTGGGTGTTACCGAAACCGCGATCGCTCTACTGGCCGGCTGGATGATCTTTCCTTTCGTGTTTACCTACGGTCTGGATCCGGGACAGGGCAGTCAGTTGGCCTTCAGCACCCTGCCCATCGTATTTGAGAACATGAGCTGGGGTTTGCCAGTGGCCATTGGCTTTTTCCTGCTGTTCTTTTTGGCCGCCTTCAGTTCCTGTCTGGCCGGGTTGAAAGTCATCGTCAGTGCCATTGCAGAAGAGTTCGAGATCAGCAACAGCCGCGCAGTGGGCCTGGTAGCCATGCTGATGCTGACCTTCGGGCTGCCCTCGGCACTGAGTTTTTCGCCGCTGCAGTTCAGCATAGGCGACACGCCGGTACTGGATTGGGTTGACCAATTGGTTGGTGGTCAGGTGGTGCTTTTCTCGGGCATTTTCGGCGCCGGTTTCTTTTGCTGGATGGTCAAGCCCATGCGCTTGCGCAAAGGGCTGGGCACACGCTCCAACTGGTGGGAATGGCGTATCTATCTGGTTGGGCGCTGGCTACCCCTGGTGGTGGTGGCATGGCTGGTATTGACCTGGTGGTTTGGCTAGCGCTTGCAACAAGCGTGTGCAATGCCGGGCTCAGCGATACAGGATCATCTGTGTGCAGCGAAACAGCGCTATCGTCTTGCCCGTCTCAAGGTGTGTGACCTCGGCATCCCAGACCTGGGTGGTGCGTCCGCCATGCACGGCGCGGGCAATGCACTGGATAGTCCCGTCACGCGCGGTGCCCAGGTGATTGGATTTGAGCTCGATGGTGGTAAATCCTGAAGCCCCCTCCGGCAGGTTCTCCATACAGCCGTAACCGGCTGAGGTATCCGCCAGGGTAACCACTGTCCCGGCATGCAAAAAGCCGTTGGGCGCCATGTGATGGGCTTGCACGCTGAGTGCTGTCTCGATCTGTTGTGGCGCCGTACTCACTATGCGAATACCGAGATGGCCTGGCAGGCAATGAGTGCCGCGTTGGTTGAGCTCTTCGATGCTGGTGGTCATGATTGCATAGTCACTGTATTGGTCTGTGTGTGCCAGAATGGCGGTGGTTTAATACGCTGGCCAGCTTAATTGCCGGCTTTGAGCTTTGGCAACTGCCGAGGCTTCCTGGTTCTTGTGCACCTGGCATGGTGTAATCATCCAACAATTCGACGCGCAACGATCGGGAGAGTGGCTGTGGCTATTCTGGGCCTGCAGGGGGCGAGTATATTCTCGCTGATCAAAAATACCGCCAAGAATTTTATCGATGATGATATGTCGACCTACGCGGCCGCTCTGGCTTACCGGGCGCTTTTCTCGCTATTCCCGTTTCTGCTCTTTCTGATCGCCATGCTCAGTTTTCTCAATCTGGGTGAGGTCTTCGACCAGATGCGCGACCAGACACTGCTGGTGCTACCGCCGACAGCACAGGACCTGATCGATACAGTGATCAGCGATTTGCAAGACAGCAACAACAATATCTTCTCAGTGGCTATTTTGGTTGCCATCGGTGTCGCGTCCAAGGGTATTCGTTCGCTGATGAACGCAATGAACAAGGCCTACAACATCGCTGAATCCAGGCCAGCCTGGAAGCTGTTCCTGCTCTCGGTGATCTATACCGTTGGTGTTGCCATGGTGTTGTTGTTCGCAACTGCGCTGATGGTTGTCGGGCCGCAGACAGTCGAGTGGCTGGGTGCCTTTATGGGCATTAGCGACATGGCGGTTAATCTGTGGAACTGGCTGCGCTGGCCTCTGGCGGTCGTTTCATTGATGCTGGTGGTTGCCATTCTTTACTACCTCATGCCGAATGCCGAGCAGAAATTCCGCTTCATTACCCCGGGTTCCGTGGTTGCGGTCATTATCTGGATAGCGGCATCGGTGGGGCTGAGTACTTACGTGAGTAATTTTGGCAACTACGATGTGTTGTACGGTGGTATCGGCGCCATTATCGTGTTGATGTTCTTTTTTTATGTGTCGTCTGCCGTGCTGCTGCTGGGGGCAGAGCTGAATGCGACCATCGAACATACCTCCACCCAGGGCAAAGACAAGGGTGAAAAACAGATTAGGCCGTGATGGGCGTCGGGTGCAG
The DNA here is from genome assembly GCA_007117785.1 of Pseudomonas sp. GTDB lineage: Bacteria > Pseudomonadota > Gammaproteobacteria > Pseudomonadales > Pseudomonadaceae > Halopseudomonas. The sequence goes on along the minus strand of SKFV01000050.1, from coordinate 230 downwards.
TTGGTTATTCTGCCGGAAAGGGTATAGGTTGGTTGTCTACCCTACTACTTGCTGCCGATTGGCGCAGTGAGTCTGGAGCTGTTTTTATGTTGGCCTTTTCTAACCCGGTGGGTGCCGGAACCCTGTGGTTTCACAACCTGAGCACTGCCGAAGGTACGCCGGTTGCCTACGACCCGCAGGCGCGAAGCTTTTTGCCCATGCCGCCCTTTTGCGCCAATCGCGAGATTATT
>SKFV01000390.1 GCA_007117785.1 Pseudomonas sp. | reverse complement strand
ATCAGTTCGGCCACTTCGTCGGTTGTCCGCCCATGGGCAATCAGCTCATGGGCGCTGGGCATATCAATGCCATAGACATTGGGGTAGCGCACTGCCGGGGCTGCCGAACAGAAATAGACATTCTTTGCGCCGGCTTCACGGGCCATCTGGATGATCTGCTTGCAGGTGGTGCCGCGCACAATGGAGTCATCCACCAGCATGACGTTCTTGCCGCGAAACTCCAGCTCGATGGCATTCAGTTTCTGGCGCACAGATTTCTTGCGTGCGGCCTGACCGGGCATGATGAAGGTGCGCCCGATATAGCGGTTCTTGACGAAGCCCTCGCGAAACTTGACGCCCAGGTGATTGGCCAGCTCGACCGCCGAGGTGCGGCTGGTATCCGGAATCGGGATCACCACGTCGATATCATGTTCCGGCCGCTCGCGCAGAATCTTTTCCGCCAGCTTTTCGCCCATGCGCAAGCGCGCCTTGTAGACCAGCACCTTATCGATCATGGAGTCCGGACGAGCCAGATAGACATGCTCGAAAATGCAGGGCGAGAATTCCGAGTGTTCTGCGCATTGGCGCGTATGCAGCTCGCCTTTTTCGGTGATATAGACCGCTTCGCCCGGATCCAGATCACGGATCAGTTCAAAGCCCAGCACGTCGAGAGCAACACTTTCCGAGGCCACCATGTATTCGGTACCCGTCTCGGTTTCACGCTTGCCGAAAACAATCGGACGAATGGCGCGCGGGTCACGGAAACCGACAATGCCATAGCCGGTAATCATGGCCACGGCGGCATAGCCACCCTTGCAACGCTTGTGCACGGCACGAACGGCCTTGAAGATATCCTCTTCATTGGGCTGTAACTTGCCACCCAGCGCCAGTTCGTGGGCAAAGACGTTGAGGAGTACTTCGGAGTCCGAATTGGTGTTCACGTGGCGCAGGTCGGATTCGTAGATTTCCCGGGACAATTGCTCAACGTTGGTCAGGTTGCCGTTGTGCGCCAGGGTAATGCCGTAGGGCGAGTTGACGTAGAACGGCTGGGCCTCAGCTGAACTCGAAGAGCCTGCAGTCGGGTAACGGACGTGACCGATGCCCATGCTACCGACCAGGCGCTGCATGTGCCGCTGGTGAAATACGTCCCGCACCAGACCATTGTCCTTGCGCAGAAACAGTCGACCCCGGTCGCAGGTTACTATGCCGGCGGCGTCCTGGCCGCGATGCTGCAGGACGGTCAGGGCATCATAGAGCGCCTGATTGACGTTCGACTTGCCCACTATGCCAACAATGCCACACATGACTAACACCTTTTGTCGTCGATCAGGACGTGCCCGAGAGGCGCGACCAGTTACTCAAAAAAACCCAGCGCCTCGGCTTTGGACCAATCGGCAACCAGGAGGAAATGCGGAATCAGCGTCGACTGGCGCCACCAGTCGTCGGCTTCAACCGGGCCCAGACTGAGCAGGCCAACCGCAACCACCACCAGCAAGGCGCCGCGGGCGGCGCCGAAAACCATACCGAGAAAGCGATCCGTGCCACTGAGGCCAGTAAAAACGACCAATTGGCCGATCATGTAATTGATCAGGCCACCAATAATCAATGTCAGTACAAACAGCAGCACACAGGCCACAACCACACGTACTGACGGCGTTTCGATCCAGGGCGTGAAGTGTTCCGCCAATGCGCCACCAAAGAGCCAGGCAACCAGGCCGGCAAGCAGCCAGGTCACTAGCGACAATGCTTCCTTGACGAAGCCTCGTGCCAGGCTGATCACAGCGGATACCGCAATGATGCCAATAATCGCCCAGTCGACCCACTCAAGCGTCACGGCTACAACCCCTGCTGGAAAAGTGCGTCATTCTAACAGAGCCATTGGCGAGGTCGAAACACAATGTTCAAGGTCGTTGCGTGTTCTCATCGTGCGCAACGACAAAACCTTCTACGTCGTGGTTACGCTTGAGCTCATCACGCAGGCGTGTCGCCGCGTCACGGGTTTGCAGCGGTCCGACAAATACCCGGGTAATACTCCGACCGTCGGTTTCGGCGCTACGTGCATAGGCATTGTAGCCTTGATCACTGAGGGTGCTGACAAAGCCACGAGCATTATCGGCATTGGAGAAACTACCCAGTTGAATCACCCAGTCACCGGTTACTTCCGCCGTTGCACTGGGCGGCTCGCTCGGCGCTGTAACAACAGGCTCGGCAGGTGGCTCAGGCTCGGCAGGCTCGGGAGCTGGTTCAGGCGCTGGTGCCGGGGTAGGCGGCACAGGCTCAACCTCGCGCGGCGGCAAGCCGGCCACTGGCTCGGGGTCGCGCGGTTCGATCTCTGGCGGCGGGGCAACTTCCGGCGCCGGCATGACGGCTGGTTCAGGCGCCTCGATATCGATCTCGACAGTTTCATCCTGCCCGGTCAACAGCATGGGCAGAAAAATAACCGCCGCCACTATAAGCACCAGGGCACCGATGACGCGCTGTTTGAGTCCGCTATCCATTGTTCAACTCCTCATTGGCAAGCCATTCAAGGGCCGCCGCGACGGTAAAAAATGAGCCAAAAACCATGATCGCACTCTCATCGTCAGCGTCAAGCTGAGCGCTGATGGCTGCAGCCACACTGGCATGACAATGGGCTGTTTCACCCTGCCCGTCCAGTACTTGCTGCAACTCGTCTGCATTGCGGCTGCGTGGCGTGGGTAAGGGTGCAACAGCCCAATCGACAAAACGACCGCGCAAGGCCTGCACAATACCCTTGAGGTCCTTGTCGTCCAGTGCGGAAAAGACGGCCCGTATGGGTTGATCACGACGCGACAGCGTGCTGGCCAGCCAGCTTGCTGCATGTGGGTTATGCCCGACATCGAGACACAGTTGCCGCGTCTGGCCACGCCATTGCAAGCTGCGCCAGTCCATCCGTCCGGACAATCGCAACTGCTGCAGCGTCTGGCTGATCTGCACACCGGAGAGCTGACAGCCCGCCAGCACACAGGCCTGAATAGCCAGCAGCAGGTTATCACGCGGCAAGTCCACGGCAGCCAGGGGCCCCAGGGTATGCTCAACACCCTTCCGGTCCTTGACTCGAACCTGCCAGGCACCGTCCTCTGTAGCCAGCGGCTGCCAGTCCAGCTCAATGCCACGCTGGTATACCTGAGGGCCAATGTCAGCCAGGGTGCTGACGAAGCGCGGCGGCAAATCGATTTCGCCACAGATCAAGGGCCGATCAGCGCGGGCAATCCCGGCTTTCTCGTAGCCGACCGAATCGCGAGTGTTGCCAAGATATTGCTGATGATCCAGACCAATACTGGTAACAATGGCAATATCGGCATCAACCACATTGACGGCGTCCAGCCGACCGCCCAGACCGACTTCAAGCACTACAGCATCCACTTCAGCGCGCTGGAACAACAGCAGCGCGGCCAGAGTACCGAATTCAAAATAGGTCAGGGAAACATCGCCACGTACTGCTTCTATGGACGCAAAGGCGGCACATAACTGCGCGTCGCTGGCCAATTGGTCGCCGATGCGTACGCGCTCGTTGTAATCAATCAGATGAGGGGAGGAATAACAGCCGACATGCATGCCGGCAGCCTGCAACAAGGCATGCACTGCGGCGCAGGTGGACCCCTTGCCATTGGTGCCGCTAACCGAAATCACCAGGGGCGCTGGCTTCAGCACGCCCATTCGCTGGGCGACCTGGCTGACGCGCTGCAGGCCCATGTCGATTTCCTTGGGATGCAGCTGCTCCAGCCGAGCAAGCCAGCCCGCCAATGTGCGCGATGACATCAGGGTGCAGGACTCTCCGCGGGTTCTTCGCCTGCCACTTGCGGGGCCGGTTGTGCCGTCAGCATGGCCAATGCACTGGCCAGACGATCACGCATTTGGTATCGCGGGACAATAAGATCCAGCGCGCCATGATCCAGCAGGAACTCACTGCGCTGGAAGCCAGGTGGCAGTTTTTCACGAACCGTCTGCTCGATAACCCGAGGACCGGCAAAGCCGATCAGGGCATTGGGCTCGGCAACGTTGAGATCACCCAACATGGCCAGACTGGCCGACACACCACCGTAGACCGGATCGGTCATCACCGAAATGTAGGGAATACCCTCTTCACGCAAGCGCGCCAGTGCGGCACTGGTTTTGGCCATCTGCATCAAGGAGAACAGCGCTTCCTGCATACGCGCGCCACCGGAAGCGGAGAAGCAAATGTAAGGAACGCGCTGCTCCAGCGCAGCCTCGGCGCCACGTACAAAACGCGCACCGACCACGCTACCCATGGAGCCGCCCATGAAATTGAACTCAAAGGCACTGGCAACCACTGGCATACCCTTCAGGGCGCCCTGCATAACCACCAGCGCATCTTTCTCGCCAGTGTCTTTCTGGGCTGCACTGAGACGGTCCTTGTATTTCTTGGTGTCGCGGAACTTCAGCTTGTCAGTCGGCTCGAGTTCTGCGGCGATTTCCTTGCACCCTTCCGGATCCAGGAAAAGCTCCAGGCGACGCCGGGCATTGATGCGCAAGTGATGATCGCACTTCATGCAGACATCAAGGTTCTTTTCCAGCTCGGGGCGATAAAGGACGGCATCGCAAGACGGGCACTTGCGCCACAGACCTTCCGGCACGCTGCTCTTCTGTGCTTCCGAACGCACAATCGAGGGAATCAGTTTGTCCACCAGCCAGTTGCTCATTGCCATTCCTTATCGTAATCCGGGTTCCGAAAAAATACTGCTCGTTCAGCGATCCATAGCCGCGCGCATATCCGCAATAATCGCGCTGATTGCTCCGCGCGCCTGCTCTGGCGACTCTTCGTTGGCGGCAATCTGGTTAACCAGTACCGAGCCAACCACAACGCCATCGGCAACCGCAGCGACAGCCGCTGCCGATGCCCCATCACGAATACCAAAGCCGACACCAATTGGCAAATCGGTCACCGTGCGCAGCTGTTCGAGCTTGTTTGCTACTTCGTTGACGTTCAAGGTACTGGAGCCGGTCACACCTTTCAGTGAAACATAGTACACGTAGCCACTGGCGTGGGTGCAAATCTTGCGCGCCCGCTCCAATGTAGTGGTTGGCGAGAGGAGAAAAATACAGTCCAGCCCCTTGGCACGGAACAGCGTGGCGACCTCATCGGCTTCTTCCGGCGGCAAATCCACCGTCAGCACCGCATCTACGCCAGCCGCCGCTGCTGCCTCGGCAAATTCGGCATAACCCATGCGTTCGACCGGATTCAGATAGCCCATCAGCACGACGGGGGTATTGTCATCGGTACGGCGGAACTCCCGCACCATACCGAGCACCTGGGTCAGACTGACCTGATGCGCAAGCGCACGCTCCATGGCCTGCTGAATCACCGGGCCATCCGCCATCGGGTCGGAAAAAGGGATCCCCAGCTCGATGATATCCGCCCCGGCACTGACCATGTCATGCATCAGCGGCAGGGTCATCGCCGGATCAGGGTCACCGGCAGTGACATAGGGGATCAGGGCCTTGCGACCCTGGGTACGCAATGCAGCGAAACAAGCTTCAATTCGACTCATGTTCAACTCTTCAGATGCTGATGCCGTCAATGCCGGCAACGGTATGGATATCCTTGTCACCACGCCCGGACAAGTTAATGACGATATGCTGATCCGGGCGCATGGTAGCGGCCAGTTTCATCGCATAAGCAACCGCATGACTGGATTCCAGTGCCGGCATGATGCCTTCGACCCGGGTCAGTTCACGAAACGCCTTCAGCGCTTCGTCATCCGTGGCGTCGACATAATTGACCCGGCCATTGTCCTTGAGCCAACTGTGCTCCGGGCCAACACCCGGATAATCCAGCCCCGCGGATACCGAATGAGTTTCGCTGATCTGGCCGTTTTCGTCTTCCATCAGGTAGGTACGATTGCCGTGCAACACGCCCGGGCGACCCGCACTCAAGGGTGCCGCGTGCTGCCCGGTGGCGATACCCAAACCACCTGCTTCGACGCCATACATGGCGACATCCGCATCGTCGAGAAAGGGGTGGAAAAGTCCGATGGCATTCGAGCCTCCACCGACACAGGCTACCAGGGCATCCGGCAGGCAACCTGCCTGAGCCAGCATCTGGGCGCGGGCTTCACGGCCAATCACGCACTGGAAGTCACGCACCAGCTTGGGATAGGGATGCGGCCCGGCCACGGTACCGATGATGTAAAAGGTGTCGTCGATATTGGTGACCCAGTCGCGCATCGCCTCATTCATGGCATCTTTCAGGGTTTTCGAGCCAGAGGTGACCGGAATCACTTCGGCACCCAGCAGTTTCATGCGGTAGACGTTGAGTGACTGCCGCTTGACGTCTTCGGCGCCCATATAGACCTGACACTTGAGTCCCAGACGGGCAGCCACGGTAGCCGTTGCCACGCCATGCTGACCGGCACCGGTTTCAGCAATCACCCGCGGCTTGCCCATGTGCTTGGCCAGCAACGCCTGACCAATGGTGTTGTTCACCTTGTGCGCACCGGTATGGTTGAGGTCTTCACGTTTCAACCAGATCTGGGCACCACCGACCTTGGCGGTCAGGCGCTCGGCCAGATACAGGGGTGACGGGCGACCCACATAGTGCGCCAGATCATGGTCAAATTCGGCCTGAAAGTCGGGATCGGCGGACAACTTGTTGTACAGCGCCTCCAGCTCTTCCATGGCATCCATCAGGGTTTCAGACACAAAGCGGCCACCGTAGGGGCCAAAATGACCACGCGCATCCGGTACTGCTGCAAAGTTGATCGGAGTTATATCAGACACGCTTCACCTCATGAACAAATGCTTGAATTTTTTCACTGTCCTTGATGCCCTTGGCCGCTTCTACCCCACCACTGACGTCTACCGCCCAGGGCCGCGTAGCAGAGATTGCTGCGGCAACATTGGCGGTGTCCAGACCGCCTGCGAGGACCAGCGCCCAGCCTCGGGCGGCAGGGATCGCAGACCAATCGAAGGTTTCACCGGTACCGCCGGGTACGCCGGCCTTGTAGCTGTCGAGCAAAATACCTGCAGAACTGGGCCACTGTGCAGCCAACTGGTTCAGATCATCCCCCGGACGCACGCGCAGTGCCTTCATGTAGGGGCGCTGAAACTGACGGCAGTAGGCATCCGGCTCATCGCCGTGAAATTGCAACAGATCCAGCGGCACCTCGGCCAATACCGCCTTCACCTCATCGGCCTCAGCATTGACGAACAGGCCTACCGTGGTAACGAAAGGTGGCAAGGCCTGCACGATGGCCGCCGCCTGTGCAGCACTGACCGCACGAGGGCTGGGTGCATAGAACACCAGGCCGATGGCATCCACGCCCGCCTCGGCCGCCGCCAGCCCATCCTCCACGCGGGTAATGCCACAGATCTTGATTCGCACCGACATAAACAGAGATTACCTGGATAAAAACAGCAGTTTAACAGATGCGCGGCAGGCGTTCATTCAGCCCGGAGAGAAAGTGCGGCCCCAGGTAGCGCTCCGGCAAGGCAAAGTGCTGCGGGTAGGTCACATCAACCAGATACAGGCCGTAGCCCGGCGCTGTCAGCCCGCCACTTCGACGATCCTGCCCGGCCAGCACCTCGGCAGCCCAATCCACCGGCTTTTCGCCGCATCCGATTTGCATCAGTACGCCGGCGATGTTGCGCACCATATGATGCAGAAAAGCGTTGGCGCGAATATCCAGCACGATGAACTGGCCAAAGCGCACCAGCTCGAGGTGATGAATGGTCTTGATCGGAGATTTGGCCTGGCAAGCCACTGCTCGAAAGGCCGTGAAATCGTGCTGACCCAACAGCGCCTGCGCAGCGTGCTGCATCCGCTCGAGGTCCAGGGGACGGTAATTCCAGGTCACTTCATGAGCAAGGTGCGCTGGCCGGATCGGGTCATTGTAAATGACATAACGGTAACGGCGGGCACTGGCGGAAAAGCGCGCGTGAAAATCCTGCGGTACCTTTTTCACCCAGCTGAGACTGATATCAGCTGGCAGATTGGCGTTGGCACCGTGAATCCAGTTCAACGGCTCGCGCTGAGCGTCACTGTCAAAATGAATCACCTGACCCGAGGCATGCACCCCGGCATCAGTGCGTCCTGACCCGTGCAGCACGACCGGATGATTACAGACCGTACTCAGGACATCCTGCAGCACCTGCTGCACGCTGCGGCAGTTCGGCTGTATCTGCCATCCGTGATACCCGGTGCCGTCGTACT
>SKFV01000066.1 GCA_007117785.1 Pseudomonas sp. | reverse complement strand
GGTGAATTGGTTAATTTTGTTGTTTTGGCGAACTCAAAACTAACCGGTTTTACCGCCGTCTCCTACTTTTTCACGCTAACCCGCGATGAACCATAAAAAAGCCCGGCATGCGCCGGGCTTTTCAACTTACAACTGAACCACAATCAACTACCCGCAGGCTTGTCAGCTTCCGGCGTAGCCGGTTTGGTAGCCGCCGGCGTAGCCTTGGGCTTGGCCGGAGCTTTAGGCTTGGCCGCGTTTGTTGCCCGCGGCTTGGCAGGCGCCTTCGGTTTTGCCGGAGCCTTCTTGGCGGCTGCCGCTGGTTTGCTGGCAGCAGTCGCTGGCTTGGCTGCGGGTTTGCGCCGAGCAGTAGCGGTTGGCGTCGCTTTCGGAGCAGCCTTGGCTGCAGCCGGCTTTTTCGCCGCCAGCGCACTGATCTGCTTGGTCAGCTCATCAATCTTGCTGTCCAGTTGTTGAATCTCACCACGGGTTGGAACACCCAGGCGGGATACAGCGCTGTTAAGGCGCTGCTCGAAAGCAGATTCAAGCTCGTTCCACTTGCCGGTCAGCTTGCCCTTGGCCTGATCAGCCTTGGACTTGGCATCATCCAGCGTGGCCTTGCCGGACTTGCGCTTGCCTTTCAGCGTATCGACCTGCTTGTCGATTTCGGTTTTGGCTACCTTTTCAGCGGCCTCACCGTCCTTGATCAAGCCTTCGAACAACTTGACGCCTTCTTTGCCTGCCTTGGCATAAGCGCCAAGGCCGGCCAGCCAGATCTGGCGCGAGTAATTCTCGATCTCGCTAACCCAACCGGAACCTGTTGCTGATTTATCTGCTTTCTTCTTACCCGCCATGGGAACACTCCTCTGTGGCTTTTACTTGCTCAGTGATTTGAGTGCAGCACTCAGATCATCCAGCTTAGCAGAAAGCTGGTCAACGTCCTTCTTGCTTGGAATACCCATGCGTGACAGGGTCGAAGCAACACGGTCGTCAAACACTTCTTCAACCTTATTCAGACGGCCGCCAGTCTTGGCCTGAAACTTCTCCTTGAAGCTCTCGACCTTGCTGTTAGCCGCTTCAACCTGGCTAGCAATCAGCTCTTTGCCTTGCTTCTCGGCAGCTTCGCCTTCTTCAACCAGCTTCTTGAAGTATTCGGCACCTTCTTTACCAGCTTTGGCATAGGCGCCCAGGCCGGCCAACCAGATCTGGTGCGCGTAGTTTTTTACGTCAGCAGCGAAAGTGGCAGCGTTGTCTTCGATTTTTGCAGCAGTAGTAGATTTGCTCATGATCAATCTCCAGTACATAGATTTAAAAGGTACTTGCAATGGATCAAACAGCGATCCTTGATGCATAAGCTACGCAGCAAAATTAGAAAACACATACTAATCGGGAAAAAAGTTGCGAGAGATGCAAAAACTCTGGGCACGGAAACACTGATCAATTTGATTTCCGTGCTAAGCGGCGTTGCCCGCCACCTGTTGCAGAAACGCCACGAGCCGTTCATGGGGCTCGTCGATGCACGTCCCTGTGCATCGACGGTCTGCAACAGGTGGCGGGCAACACCACTTACAAAGCAATGTGCAGTTGATCAGCGTTTCTTCTGAATGCCATCAAGCCAAATACTTATCCAACGCCTTCTCGACCTCGCCTTTGACCATGCCCGCCATCGGCGTCAGCATCAGCCCAAGCTTGACCTTGACCCGCACCTGATCATCACTGACCACAATGCTGCCGTCAGCGCCACTGCGCTTGAAGATCAGCGTATCACCTTCCCAACTGCATTTGGCGTCCAGCTTCTGCGCCAGCTTGTCGGCCAGCTTTTGCGCCCGCTCACGCGCGACCTCTTTGCCCAGTTGATGATCACGGGTAACGTCTACTGTTGCCATGGTGCACTCTCTTGTCAGGGTAAAATCATCCGTAAGAATGCCGCAAAGGACGGCACAGGTCATCCCCTGGCTGCCGAAAACCCCGCCAGCAGCAAAAAAACGGGTAGAATGCTCAAGGTCTGTTGCCACGCCAGTGCAAGCAGTGTTGCTGCGGTGCGGTTGAGATAGAACAGCAACAGACCCTGAAGGTTTAACCAGCCCAGAGGCCCGCAATGAGCGACAAGCAGCAAGAGCAGAACACAACCCACTTTGGTTTCCAGACCGTGCCCGAGGCTGAAAAGGTACACAAGGTCGCCGAGGTGTTTCACTCCGTCGCCGCCAAATATGACCTGATGAACGACCTCATGTCCGCGGGCATCCATCGCCTGTGGAAGCGTTTTACCATTGAGCTCTCGGGCGTGCGCAGCGGTAACCGGGTGCTCGACATTGCCGGTGGCACTGGTGATCTGACGCGCAAGTTCTCGCGTCTGGTTGGCCCCACCGGCGAAGTGGTGCTGGCCGACATCAATGCTTCCATGCTCAAGGTGGGCCGTGATCGCCTGCTCGACCAGGGCATTGCCGGCAATGTGCGCTTCGTTCAGGCCGATGCGGAAACCCTGCCTTTCCCCGACAATCATTTTGATTGCATTACCATCGCTTTTGGCCTGCGCAATGTGACCAACAAGGACCGTGCACTGGAATCCATGCTGCGCGTGCTCAAGCCCGGCGGCCGCCTGCTGGTACTGGAATTTTCCAAACCCGGCAACAAGCTGCTCTCCACCGCCTATGACCAGTATTCCTTCAAGCTGCTGCCCTTTATGGGCAAGCTGGTGACGCAGGATGCCGATAGCTACCGCTACCTGGCCGAATCCATCCGCATGCATCCGGATCAGGAAACCCTCAAGGCCATGCTTGAGCAGGCCGGCTTTGCCCGCGTCAGCTATCACAACATGACCGGTGGCATTGTTGCCTTGCACCGGGGCATCAAGCCCTGATGTTGTCGCATGCCATGCTGGCCGGCGCCGAGCGCAGCATTGCTGCCGCCGTCAGCCGCGACCCGCTGACCGGACAACGCCTGGGCCAGTTACAGGGCAAGGTGCTGTTCGTGCAGGCCAGCGATCCGGACTGGCAACTTTACCTGTTGCCCGATGCGCAGGGCATACAACTGCTGGGCCAGAGTGAGCTGGACGCCGATTGCAGCCTGCGCGCCCCAAGCAGCCTGCTGCTGCGGCTGGCATTCAGTAGCGAGCGGCAGCAGCTGTTGCAGGATCCGGCACTGCAACTGAGTGGCGATAGCCAGGTGCTTGTCAGCCTGCAACGGATCATTGCCGACCTGCACCTGGATGGCGAAGCCGAGCTGGCGCGCTGGCTGGGGCCTGTTCCGGCGCACATTATTGGCAGCACCCTGCACAAGGGCTGGCAATGGGGACAGAACACCGGTCGCAGTCTGAGCCAGAGTCTCGGCGAATACTTGACCGAGGAAAGCCGCCACCTGGTCGGCAATAACGAAGCCGCCTACAGCGGTGAGCAGATTCACGCCCTGCGCCTGCAACTGGATCGCCTCGAAGCCCGCATCCAGCGCCTGGAAATGGACCCGGAAGACCGCGACGCATGAACTTTACCGCCATTTTTCGCCTGTTTCGCATTTTGCATATCTTTGCCCGCTACCGGCTTGACCAGCTGCTGACCGGGCTGCCCTTGCCCTGGCTGGCCCGACTGTTGCTGTTGCTCGGCCCGTGGCGTTTGCGTCCGGCCCCACGCGCCCTGAACCGCGGCGAGCGGTTGCGCCGCGCCTGCGAAGATCTGGGCCCGGTCTTTATCAAGTTCGGTCAGATACTGTCGACCCGACGCGACCTGCTGCCCGATGACATTGCGCTCGAGCTGGCTCGCCTGCAGGACAAGGTACCGCCCTTCCCGTCGGATGCCGCCCGCGCCCGCATCGAACAGCAACTCGGCCAGCCGATTGATCAGGTATTCAGCCGCTTTGATCACCAGCCGCTGGCCTCCGCGTCGGTCGCCCAGGTGCACAGCGCCTGCTTGCATGACGGTACCGAGGTGGTGGTCAAGGTGATTCGCCCCGGCATTGGCGACACCATCAATCAGGACATCCAGTGGCTGTTCCTTGCCGCCCGTCTGCTCGCCAGGGTGTCTACCGAAGGCCGGCGCTTGCGTCCGGTGGAAGTGGTCAGTGATTACGAAAAGACCATTTTCGACGAACTGGACCTGCACCGAGAAGCCGCCAATGCCTCCCAGCTGCGCCGCAACTTTGCCGACTCGCCCTTGCTCTACGTGCCCCAGGTCTACTGGGACTGGTGCCGGCACAAGGTACTGGTGATGGAGCGTATCGAAGGCATTCAGGTCACCGACCTGGCTGCCCTCAAGGACCAGCGCACCGACATGAAGAAGCTGGCCGAACGCGGCGTGGAAATCTTTTTCACCCAGGTGTTCCGTGACAGCTTCTTCCATGCCGACATGCACCCGGGGAATATTTTTGTCGCCCGCAAGCACCCCTGGGAGCCACAATATATTGCCATTGACTTCGGCATTGTCGGCAGCCTCAATCCGGAAGATCAGGACTATCTGGCGCGCAACCTGATGGCTTTCTTCCAGCGCGATTATCGCCGCGTTGCCCAACTGCATATTGATTCCGGTTGGGTGCCTGCCGATACCCGCATCAACGAATTCGAAGCAGCCATCCGCAGTGTCTGTGAACCCATTTTCGAGCGCCCACTGAAGGACATTTCCTTCGGTCAGTTATTGTTGCGCCTGTTCCAGACTGCACGACGCTTCAATATGGAAGTGCAACCGCAACTGGTCCTGCTGCAAAAAACCTTGCTGAATATCGAAGGCCTGGGTCGCCAGCTGTATCCCGATCTCGACCTCTGGAGTACCGGCCAACCCTACTTGGAACGCTGGATGCGAGAACGCGCCATGCCGCAGGCGCAGCTGCGCAAGCTCAATCTGCAATTGGAACAGGTACCGGGCATGCTTGAGAATGCGCGCCTGTTGCTGGACAAGCACAGTAAAGCAGAGCACAGTATTGCGCCCACCCGCAGCCACTGGCCACTGCGCCTGCTGGGTCTGGCGCTGACGGCCACTGCCGCTGCCAGCCTGGGCGCCGAGCCAAACACCTGGACTCAGGCACAACCCTTGCATTGGTTAAGTCTGATACTGGGCACCTGGCTGGTACTGCGCCCCAGCGGGCAATGAGCGCGGTCAAGATAGCGCAGACGCACCAAAAACTGGCACACTGGATTCATGACAGACACGACTGAGAGTACCGATTGGCTTGATGCCATCAAGTGGAACAGCGACGGCCTGATTCCTGCCATAGCCCAGGATGTGCACAGCCAGCGCATCCTGATGGTCGCCTGGATGAACCGCGAAGCGCTGCAATTGACGGTCAGCGAAGGCCGTGCAATCTATTGGTCACGTTCGCGTAATAAGCTCTGGCGCAAAGGCGAGGAGTCGGGTCACGTGCAACAGCTGCATGAGCTGCGATTGGACTGTGATGCCGACGTGGTCACCCTGCAGGTCGAGCAACTGGGCGGCATAGCCTGCCATACTGGTCGGCAGAGTTGTTTTTATCGGGTCTATCGCGATGGTGCCTGGCACAGCGTTGATCCGGTCCTGAAAGATCCGGCACGTATCTATGAGGCGCCCCATGAGTGATACCTTGCACCGCCTGGCAGCGGTACTGGAGCAACGCAAAGCGGCAGCGGCAGACTCGTCGTACGTTGCCAGCCTGCATGCCAAGGGGCTGAACAAGATTCTGGAAAAGGTCGGCGAAGAATGCACCGAGACCTTGCTCGCGGCCAAGGATTGCGCGGACAACCCAGACAAGTCCGAGCTGATTTACGAGACAGCCGATCTGTGGTTTCACAGCCTGGTCATGCTCAGTCACCTGGGCCTTGGCCCGGATGATATTCTGAACGAACTGGAACGCCGCTTCGACCTTTCCGGTCTGGCAGAAAAGGCGTCCCGCCAACAGTAACGGGCAACAGCCCGGGAGGACAACATGGGTTTTGGCGGCATTAGCATCTGGCAACTGGCGATCGTACTGGTCATCGTCATTCTGCTGTTTGGTACCAAGCGTCTGAAAGGCGTTGGCGGCGACCTGGGTGAAGCCATCAAGGGTTTCCGCAAGTCGGTCAAGGACGAAGAGGACAAACCCAAGCCTGAACTCGATGACAAGGGCGAGACCCTGGACGTACACGCCCAGGAAAAACGTCAGGATTCCCAATCCCGAGACTGATGCCCCATGTTTGACATCGGCTTTATCGAAATGCTGGCGGTGGCAATCATCGCCCTGCTGGTGCTCGGTCCCGAGCGCCTGCCGGTAGCTGTTCGCACTGTCGGCCTGACCCTCGGGCGGCTAAAGCGTGGCTTTGCTGATGTAAAACGCCAGATTGAAAAGGAAGTCGGTGCCGACGAGATTCGTCAGCAACTGCATAACGAGCAGATCCTGGCCAATATCGAGAAGCAGGAACGCGAAGCGGGTGAAGCTGCCAAGCGCGCCGAAGCACTCGACCAGCCACCGCCCAAACCGGCCAGTAATGTGCGCAAGCGGTCTGAAGCCAAGGCTGCCAGCAACGCAGAAGCAACCGACAGCTCAACCGAAGGTAGCGCTGAGAGCTCAACTGATCCGGCCAGTGATAGTCCGCTGACCCGCACAGACGAGCCGATACAGACTGACGAGACCCCACCCGCAACCGATACCCAGGCTGGCAATGAAAAAAAAGGCTGACCGCTCAGGCCTCGCGGAAGACATGCCGCTGGTCGCCCATCTGACGGAATTACGCTCGCGTCTGCTGCGCATCGTGCTGGTCTGGATGGTTATTTTTGCCGGGCTGTTCTACTTCGCCAACGACCTCTACGTCTTTATTTCCGAGCCGTTAAGAGTATTCCTGCCGGAAGGCACCAGCATGATCGCCACCGATGTGGCTTCGCCCTTCCTGACGCCGTTCAAACTGGCGCTGGTCTCGGCGCTGTTTCTGGCTATGCCCTTTGTGCTGCATCAACTGTGGAGCTTTATTGCCCCCGGCCTGTACAAGCATGAAAAACGTATTGCCGTGCCTCTGCTGGCCTCGAGTATTTTCCTTTTCTACGCCGGTATGGCGTTCGCCTACTTTGTGGTGTTCCCGCTGATTTTCGGCTTCTTTACCAGTACTGCGCCTGCGGGCGTCGCAGTCATGACCGATATCAACAAATACCTCGATTTCGTCCTGACCCTGTTCCTGGCCTTCGGTTTTGCCTTTGAAATACCGGTGGCCACCGTATTGCTGGTGCTGGCCGGGGTTGTCGATGTCGCCAAGCTGCGTAGTATCCGACCCTATGTCCTGGTCGGCTGCTTTGTCACCGGAATGGTGCTGACACCGCCGGATGTCATCTCGCAAACCCTGCTGGCCTTGCCGATGTGGCTGCTCTACGAAGTCGGCATCCTGTTCAGCCTGCTGATCAAGCCAGTGAAAAAGCCCACTGACGAGGATGCCAAGACCACGGAGCAGGAATGAACCTGCTGCTGCTGGCTACGGATGATTTTGTCGCAGAGGATCACGTTGTTCTGCGTGGCCGTCGCTTGCAACACCTGCATGAGGTGCATCAGGCAAACGTGGGTGACCTGCTGCGCGTGGGTCAGATCGGTGGCCTGATGGGCAGCGGTCAACTGCTTGAGCTGACCGCTGACCAGGCCCGCCTGCAGGTACAGCTTGATCAGCCACCCCCCGCCAAGCTGCCACTGACCCTGCTACTGGCTATGCCACGACCAAAGATGTTCCGCCGCATTCTGCAGCATTGCGCCAGTCTCGGCGTAGCCGAGATCATCCTGATCAATAGCTACCGTGTGGAGAAAAGCTTCTGGCAAACGCCCTTCCTGGAGCCAGCCGCCATTCGCGATAACCTGCTGCTGGGCCTTGAGCAGGCACGTGACACCCGCCTGCCTGCGATGCGCATCGAAAAGCGTTTCAAACCCTTTGTCGAAGATCATTTACCCGCTATCAGCAGTGGCAAACTCAACTTGGTCGCACATCCCGGAAGTGCAGCAACCTGCCCGCGCGATGTTCAGCAACCGACTCTATTGGCCATCGGTCCTGAGGGTGGCTGGATTCCCTATGAAGTCGAGAAGCTGCAAGCAGCTGGCCTGCAACCCGTGCATCTGGGCGAACGCATCCTGCGCGTGGAAACTGCCGTCACCGCGTTGATTGGTCGATTGTTCTGAGTAACAGGGGTTACACTGAATTGCCTGGCGTCCCGCCCAACCTAGGAACCAACAATGTCACTGTCGCTGTATCACTCCCATGACGGCCATCCGCGCTGCGGCTGGTGTGCCAGTACGCCGGAGTTTCTGCCTTACCACGATAATGAATGGGGCTACCCGGTGGCCGATGACCAGCGGTTGTTTGAAAAGCTC
>SKFV01000203.1 GCA_007117785.1 Pseudomonas sp. | reverse complement strand
GCACCCCCCTGACGCCCTATTTGCGCCGCGCACTGCAGTGCAACTTTGGCTGCTATATCGACAACCTGCTGTGGCCCTGGTGGCAACAGCAGCGCCCGGGAAGCAGCTTTGAGCAAATGGCTGAACTGGCCAGCCTGCGCCCGCTCGAAGATCAATTACGCGGCCCTCGTTTTGGTGTTATGACCAGTGCCGATGACTTCATTCTCAGCGCCGACGACTACAACTTTCTGCGTGATACCTTTGGCCAACGCGGACGTTTCTATCCCCGCGGAGGTCATGGTGGCATCCTTGACCACAAGGACGTCGTTGAGTGGATGGTCAGCTTTCTGGAGACCAACCCATGATCTCAGCACTCCACAGGACAGTGTCTCAGACAGCCTTGCTGTCAGCACTGTTTGTGACCAGTCTGGCGGCTGACCCTGCCCCGGTGGATTTTTTGATACCGGAGTTTCGTGACCCCTTGCTGGAGCTGGATATTGAATACACCGGTAGTGCCTGGGAGTTCGAGCGTTCCAGCCTGCGCGCCCTGGACGTTCACGACCCCTTTGAAGTCATCAATCGACGCACTTATCGCTTCAATGCGCGCTTCGATGAATACATCTATCTCCCGGTTCTGGATGGTTACCGCAAGGTGACCCCGCAGCCGGTCCGACGCGGCATCTCCAACGTGTTCAGTAATTTCGCCGACGTGCCCAACCTGGCCAACAGTGCCCTACAGGGGCAGGGTGAGAAGGCCATGCGCACCACTGCCCGCCTGTTGTTGAACAGCACCCTGGGTGTACTGGGGATCTTTGATGTCGCGGAAAAAATGGGGCTGCCGCAGGAGCCGGAAGACTTCGGCCAGACCCTGGCCCGTTTCGGCATGCCACCGGGGCCCTATCTGGTCCTGCCCTTTCTCGGGCCGTCCACACTGCGCGACACTACGGCCATGACCGTGGACTGGAGCATCGAGGACAGGGCCAACTTTCTGCGCTATCGCGACGGCATGAACAATTACCCCGCAACTTACGGCATCTATGCCATTGATCTACGTGAACAGAACGGGTTTCGCTACGGAGCGCTCGACAGCCCCTTCGAGTACGACCAAGTGCGCTATCTATATATCAAGCTGCGTGAGTTGCAAACCCGCAATTGACCGGTACGCCAAAAGTATTCAGCCAACGCGGAAAATAATGCGCTCTTCCCAGTCATCAGGCGCAACACTGTCTTCGGCCAGCATGCGCCCGGCGCGGGAAATCCCCTGACGATGGACTTCGCGCGGATCCCCACAGATCAGATGATGCCAGACCGGCAGCTCGTCGCCTTCGGCCAGTAAGCGGTAGGCACAGGTAGCTGGCAGCCAGGCAAACTCGGCGGCATCGGCGGGCGTCAGTTGTACGCAATCAGGCACCTTGGCCTTGCGACCGGTATAATCACGACACTGACAGCTACTGCGATCAAGCAACTGACAGGCAATGTCGGTGTAATAGACCGCCCCTGGTTGATCCTCATCTTCCAGCTTCTGCAAGCAACAGAGGCCGCAGCCATCACACAGCGCCTCCCATTCGGTGACGTCCATCTCGGCCAGCGTCTTGCGCCGCCAGAAAGGTTGTGTCAGGTCGGCCATGTCAGCGTCCTTCCTGCAATACATCCTGCAGCCAGTCCATGACCTGCGGCAGCGAAAAAGGGAAGTCCAGTTCAGCGGCGTTATCGGTGCGCTGCAACACCGGGATGCGCAGTTGATAGCGTTCCATCAGCCCCGCATCGTCGCTGATATCGACTTCGCGAATATAGACACCATTACCTTTCAATGGCTCAAGCACAGCCAGGGCAGACTCGCACAGATGACAGGCAGTGGTTCCATACAGGGTCAGCACAAAGGGTGCGCTCATGGCGGCATACTCGCAGAAATGGTCTTTGCCAGTATTTTACCATCTGCTGCCGCGACTTACCGCCATGATTGCGGCACTGGCGTGCATGCCACATACTCGCTGACATAACCGCAACAATCAGGGAACACGATGGATTGGGAAACCTTGTTATGCCGCGAACGTCTGGGCAAACCGGTCGCCAGCAGCGAAGAACTGGGCCGCACGCCCTTTCATAAAGACCATGATCGCGTCATCTTTTCCGGCGCCTTTCGCCGCCTGGGCAAGAAAACCCAGGTGCATCCGGTCTCCAGCAACGATCACATCCATACGCGCCTGACCCATAGCCTGGAAGTCGGCTGCGTGGGGCGTTCACTGGGTATGCGAGTAGCTGAAAGATTGCGTGACGAGCTTCCTGAGTGGTGCCAGCCTGCGGATATCGGCGTAATCGTACAGGCTGCCTGCCTGGCGCATGACATCGGCAACCCGCCCTATGGGCATTCTGGTGAAGATGCCATTCGGCACTGGTTCAAGCAGGCCGCCGCCCAGGGTTGGCTGGACCCGCTGAGCGAGGCCGAGCGTGCCGACCTGATGAATTTCGAGGGCAATGCCCAGGGCTTTCGTGTGCTGACCCAATTGGAATACCACCAGTTCGAGGGTGGTATGCGCCTGACTTACGCTACCCTGGGTGCCTATCTCAAGTATCCCTGGACCGCACGGCATGCCGACAGCGCCGGCTACAAGAAACACAAATTCGGCTGTTACCAGGCCGAATACCCGCTACTGGTTCAGATTACCGAAAAGCTCGGCTTGCCACTGCAGGAAGAACACTGCTGGGCACGTCATCCGCTGGTCTATCTGGTCGAGGCTGCCGATGATATCTGCTACGCGCTGATCGACCTGGAAGACGGCCTGGAAATGGAGCTGCTGGATTACCACGAGGTCGAACAGCCACTACTGGCGCTGGTTGGCGATGACTTGCCGGAAACCTATCGGCAATTGGGCGCGAGCGACTCGACCCGGCGCAAACTGGCGATCTTGCGCGGCAAGGCGATCGAACACCTGGTCAATGCCGCCGCCGAAGCCTTTATCACCCAGCAACCGGCTTTGCTGGCGGGCAAGTTGCAGGGCGATCTGGTTGAACATATGCACCCTGCCGCACGCGACTGCGTGCTCACCGCCAAGCAGATGGCCCGTGAACGTATTTTTCAGGACAAGCGCAAGACCCTGCATGAAATTGGTGCCTACAGCACCCTGGAGACCTTGCTGGATGCCTTTTGTGGTGCTGTCAACGAACTGCATACCGGGCACTCATTGAGCTTCAAGCATCGGCGTATTCTCGATCTGATGGGCAACAATGCACCGCAACACAGCTGGGGTCGCTACCGCTGCTATCTGCGCGTGGTGGATTTTATTGCCGGCATGACCGATCTCTATGCCGCCGATATGGCCTCACGCATTCGTGGCATCAATCCGGCCTGATCTGTTCTGCAGCATGCGTTCAAGTAACATATCGGCCAGCGCATACTGCGCGCTGATAGCCTGTGTGGCGATAGTGAAAAAGTCCATCGAATGCTGGCGTGTATCGCCCTGCAGCAGGTTATCAATATGTGTCAGAAAGCGGTCCAGCGCTTCTTCGGCCTCCCGCACGGCGCTGGCTACGGCCTGGCGCAAGGCTGGCTCGGCGTGCATACGTGCCAACACCAGATAAGCCTCCTCACGTATTCGCCGCCCCAGACGCAGCAGCTCTTCCCGCTGCATGGCAGTGTTCTGCCGCCGGGCCGCAATGCCGGTTCCTATCGCCCGCGCGCGACCCAGCAATTCAGTATTCTGCAGCAACTCGAACCAATGGCCGTCACCATTGGCGGCCAGTTGGCCAAAGCGCACCAGGTC
This sequence comes from Pseudomonas sp., assembly GCA_007117785.1. Lineage (GTDB taxonomy): Bacteria > Pseudomonadota > Gammaproteobacteria > Pseudomonadales > Pseudomonadaceae > Halopseudomonas. The sequence continues at coordinate 4,577 of SKFV01000203.1, read as the reverse complement.
ATAGCGGTCAGCAATGCCGGTAATAGTATCCAGCAGATGGGCTATCAGACGGTTATGTAAGGTCAGCACATGCTCTGGTGTCGCCAGTTCATGCTCAACCTCAATATCTTCCCAGAGACTTTGCATATGGTGCCAGGAGGCGTACCAGAACAACGAGGACTCATGCGTGAGCGCTCGCTTCAATAATTGACAGACCTGTTGATAGATAGTCCAGCGCTGATTGGCCAGACTCTGCTGACCTGACATAAGACCAAACATCAGGCCACGGTGGCGCTGCATTTCTTCCAGCAGCGTGCGCAAGAGCAGGATCTGCTCCAACGCCCGCTCACGCTCACGCCAGATTGCGCGCTGTCGACGCACTCGACTGTATTGCCAGAGCAAGGCGAGCAACACGACAAGCAGTGCTGGCAATAACAGTGGACTCATGCCCAGGCCTCGGTGATGCCACTCAAGGTCGTGCTGTGAGCAGCTCTATCATGTACCCCTCAGTGTCTTCCACGAAAGTCAGAATCCGCTGGCCGTGCTTCATCGGCCCGGCCTCGCGGGTTATCTTGCCGCCGGCCGATCGAATCTGCTCACAAGCTTTATAGACGTCCAGCACTTCAATGGCAATATGCCCGTAGCCGTTGCCTAGGTCATAATGATCCGTGTCCCAGTTATGGGTCAGCTCCAACACCGCATGTTCAGCCTCATTGCCATAACCGACAAAGGCCAGGGTAAAGCGGCCTTCAGGGTAATCCTTGCGTCGCAGCAGTGTCATACCCAGCACTTCGGTATAGAAAGCGATGGATTTTTCCAGATCACCGACACGCAGCATGGTGTGCAAAATACGCATAAAACCTCCCGGCCATATCTTCCAGCGGCAAGCTACAGGCGGCAAGCGGGGGGCTTGTCGCTAGTGGCTTGCCACTAAAAGATGCTTTACAGCAGTTTGCGACCCTTGCTGGCAGCAATCCGCATCCGCAGGGCATTCAGTTTGATAAAGCCCGCTGCATCAGCCTGATCATAGGCGCCAGCATCGTCTTCAAAGGTGGCAATGGCCGCATCAAACAGAGAATCGTCAGATTTGCGACCCACCACGATAACGTTGCCCTTGTAGAGTTTCAGGCGAACCACACCATTAACATTGGCCTGTGACGCATCAATCATCTGCTGCAGCATGACCCGTTCAGGGCTCCACCAGAAGCCGTTGTAGATGATCTCGGCATAGCGCGGCATCAATTCGTCTTTCAGGTGGGCGACTTCACGGTCCAGAGTAATCGACTCAATGGCACGGTGGGCCTTCAGCATGATGGTACCGCCGGGGGTTTCGTAGCAGCCACGGGACTTCATGCCGACAAAACGGTTCTCGACGATGTCCAGTCGACCGATACCGTTGGCACCACCGATGCGATTGAGCTCAGCGAGCACTGTCGCCGGGCTCATTTGCTGGTCATCAATAGCGACGATATCGCCCTGGCGGTAGGTCAGTTCGATGTAGGTCGGCTGGTCGGGTGCCGTTTCAGGAGACACACTCCAACGCCACATGTCTTCTTCATGCTCGGCCCAGGTGTCTTCCAGCACGCCGCCCTCGTACGAGATGTGCAGCAGGTTGGCATCCATTGAATAAGGCGACTTCTTCTTGCCGTGACGCTCAATCGGAATATTGTGCTTCTCGGCATAATCCATCAGCTTCTCACGCGAGAGCAAATCCCACTCACGCCAGGGTGCAATCACTTTGACCCCTGGCTTGAGCGCATAGGCGCCCAGCTCGAAACGCACCTGGTCGTTACCTTTGCCGGTGGCTCCGTGGGAGATGGCATCAGCGCCGGTTTCATTGGCAATTTCAATCAGGCGCTTGGCAATCAGCGGGCGCGCAATCGAGGTACCCAGCAGGTACTCGCCTTCATAGACGGTATTGGCACGGAACATCGGGAACACGAAATCGCGGACGAACTCTTCACGCAAATCTTCGATGTAAATTTCCTTCACGCCCATGGCTTCTGCCTTGCTGCGTGCCGGATCCAGCTCCTCGCCCTGACCCAGATCAGCGGTAAAAGTGACCACTTCACAGCCGTAGGTGTCTTCCAGCCACTTAAGAATGACCGAGGTATCCAGACCGCCCGAGTAGGCGAGGACGACTTTATTGACATCTGACATTGCGCGCTCCCTTGATGAATCGTAGTCCTGGCCAGCCGATGACCAGTGATCAAAGGCGGTATTCTAGCCTTGAAAACGCAAGATTCACAGGGGAACTACTTTTCCAGCTGCAGGGTAACCCGGCGGTTGGCTGCCCGCCCCTGGGCGGTCTGATTACTGGCAACCGGATAACGCTCACCATGGAAACGCAGGCTGAAGAGGTCATCATTGATGCCGCGTTCAACCAGGTAGTCTCGCACGGACAGTACCCGCTGACGCGACAGCTCACGATTGTCCAGGCGGTTGCCGACGTTGTCGGAGTGGCCATCGAGCTGAATGCGGCTGATGTCTTCATCAGCCAGCAGATAGACCAGTACTGTATCCAGCACAGTGCGCGCCTCACTGGTCAGGTTGGCACCACCGGTGGCAAAGCTGATGGTTGTGTTCGATGCCTGATCGAAATTCATCGGCAGCAAACCAGTAATGCATGCCTGAAATTCATTCCAGGCGGCGCCATAGCCAACATTGGACACCACGACCTGAAGAGGTTGTGTGGCATTGGCCCAGCTGTCACCCAGGATGGTCGGCTGCATACCCTGCGCAAGTCCGGCGAGCATCTGTCCGGCCTGCTGATGCGGCAAGCGCAACACCGGCTCGTTGTCGACGGTCTGCGCATGCCCCAGTGACTGATTGCGCACGTCCGGACGCCACTGTGGTGGCTGATTGTAGACGTGTACCCGACCCGGACGCAGTAAATTACTCCAGGCATTCAGCTCGAACACCGGGCGTTCGCCAGCACGGCGGATAAAAACGGCTTCACCGTAACCGCTGACAGTTTGCGCCAGACGACAAGCGAACTGGTCCCCTTCCACCGACCATTGCACATCTTCCATGCGAGTCTGGAACGTCAATGCCTGAGCGGGCAAGGCCAGGCTACAAATGAACAGGACAAACCATCTCTTCACCGAGCTACTCCACGGATGAATAGCGCCGACAAGGGAGCAATGCCGGCTTACAGAAATGCATCGGCCTGTCGGTGGAAAACTTTAGCTCGTATGGCCATTGGCTGGGCGCGCATGTCAAAGCCCGGTCTTTTCCGGTAGCATAGGTGCCAGTTAAACCGCTCGGACCCACCCCATGACTGACCGCATTACTCTGACCCGCCCGGATGACTGGCACATTCACTTGCGTGACGGTGAGCTGTTACCGCATACCGTGCGCGATGTAGCCCGGGTCTTTTCTCGCGCTATTATCATGCCCAACCTGGTGCCACCGGTACGTGACGGAGCTGAAGCGGATGCCTACAAGGCGCGCATTCTGGCCGCGCGCCCACAGGCTTCAGACTTTGATCCCTTGATGGTGCTGTATCTGACCGACCAGACCACGCCGGAGATCATTCGACAGGCCAAGCAGCAAGGTCAGGCGGTTGCAGCCAAACTCTACCCCGCCGGTGCCACCACCAACTCCCAGTCCGGGGTTACTTCGCTGGACAAGATCCAGCCGGCGCTGGAAGCCATGACCGAGGTGGATATGCCCCTGCTGGTGCATGGTGAAGTCACGCACGGCGATGTGGATATATTTGACCGGGAAAAAGTCTTTATCGACCGCCACCTGGTGCAGGTAGTCGAGCGCTATCCAACCTTGCGCGTGGTGTTCGAGCACATCACCACCGCCGATGCGGTCGATTTTGTGCGCCAGGCGCCTGATCGTGTGGCGGCGACCATTACTGCCCATCACTTGCTGTTCAACCGCAACCATATGCTGGTTGGTGGTATCCGTCCGCATTACTACTGCCTGCCGATTCTCAAGCGTCAGCGTCATCAGCAGGCGCTGTGTGATGCGGTGGCCTCCGGGTCAAGCAAGTTTTTCCTCGGTACCGATTCTGCGCCCCATGCCCGCCATGCCAAGGAAGCGGCCTGCGGCTGCGCCGGTTGCTACACCGCCCACGCGGCGATCGAGCTGTATGCCGAAGTCTTTGATGAGCTGGGCGCATTGGACAAGCTGGAAGGCTTTGCCAGCTTCCACGGCCCGGACTTCTACAAGTTACCGCGCAATCGCGAGCAGATAACCCTGGTGCGTGATGCCTGGATGGTGCCGGACAGCTTGCCACTGGGTGAGCAAAATGTAGTGCCCTTGCGCGCTGGCGAATCCGTTCATTGGCGTGTTCTGCCAGCCTGAGCCCTGTTTGAGGAATATCTGTGACCGAGTTTGATTTTGAAGCTGAGCCAACCGCTCACGAGCCCGGCAAGCCCAAGCCACCGATGGCCTACCGTTTTCGTGGCTTTTTGCCTGTGGTGGTCGATGTGGAAACCGGCGGCTTCAATTCAGCGACCGATGCGCTGCTGGAAATTGCCGCCACTCCCATCCTGATGGATGACGAGGGCATGGTGTATCCCGACGAAACCAGCTTCTACCGCGTAGAACCCTTTGCCGGAGCCAATATCGAAGCGGCCGCGCTG
>SKFV01000227.1 GCA_007117785.1 Pseudomonas sp. | reverse complement strand
CGCTGCCCAGGCGCTGCCGGTCCTCAAGGACCTCAAGCTGCTGGACAAGATGGAAGACAAGGTCAACCTGCATGGCGGCGCTATTGCTCTGGGCCATCCCTTCGGCTGCTCCGGTGCACGTATTTCCGGCACCCTGCTGAATGTGATGAAGCAGAACAACGGCACCATTGGTGTCTCGACCATGTGCGTTGGCCTCGGTCAGGGCATCACCACTGTCTTCGAACGCGTTTGAAGCAGTAGTGGTTGAAAAAAGCCGGGGCTGAGCCCCGGCTTTTTTATGGCTGATGCCCGCGGGCGCAGCACACATGAAAACCATCATCTAGAGTGTGAGCACTGACCACTGAGGAACTGACATGCGCAGTAATGATGCAGATCTGTTGCGACCAGGGTTGTACCGGCACTATAAAGGTAAGGATTATGCGGTAATCGGTGTGGCACTCCATTCCGAAACGGAAGAGCAACTGGTGGTATATCGTACCCTGTACGGCAATTATGATCTCTGGGTGCGGCCGCTCACGATGTTCACCGAGCAGGTGGAAGTGGATGGCGAATGGTTGTCACGCTTTACCTTTATCCGCGAAGACGTGTAGGCTCTGGCCCTCCAGCCTTGCTGCACACGCTTGTAGCGCGGGTCTTCTGGCCTGAACCGGCCATTTCGAATTGATTGCGTCAGGAAAACAGTTACTCATGGGAAAAGCACTGGTCATTGTGGAGTCGCCGGCCAAGGCCAAGACGATCAACAAGTATCTTGGTAACGACTTTGTGGTCAAATCCAGTATCGGCCACATCCGTGATCTGCCCACCAGTGGCAGCAGCAAGACCGAGAGCAAGCACAAGGGTGGCCGCAAGGCCGCGTCTGCGCCTGAGGTCGACAAGAAGACCAAGGCACGCATGCAACTGGTCAATCGTATGGGTGTAGACCCGGAGAACGGCTGGGCGGCGCGCTACGAAATCCTGCCGGGCAAGGAAAAGGTTATTGAAGAGCTGCGGCGTCTGGCCAAGGATGCCGACACTGTCTATCTGGCAACGGATTTGGACAGAGAAGGGGAGGCGATTGCCTGGCACCTGCGTGAATCCATTGGTGGCGACGAAAGCCGCTACAAGCGCGTGGTGTTCAACGAGATCACCAAGAAAGCCATTCAGGAGGCCTTCTCCAAGCCTGGTGAGCTTGACCTGAACCGCGTCAATGCACAGCAGGCACGACGTTTTCTGGACCGCGTCGTGGGTTATATGGTCTCACCGCTGCTGTGGCAGAAAATTGCCCGCGGCCTGTCCGCTGGCCGCGTACAATCGGTCGCAGTGAAGCTGATTGTCGACCGTGAGCGCGAAATCCGTGCCTTTATCCCGGAAGAGTTCTGGGAAGTGCATGCCGGTCTGACGACACCCAAGGGCGAGCTGGTACGTTTTCAGGTGGTCAAGCAGCAGGGCGAGAACTTCCGCCCGGTGAGCAAGGCGCAGACCGATGCCGCACTCACAGTGCTCGAGCAGGCCAGCTACGAAGTCGCCAAGCGAGAAGACAAGCCGACCAGCAGTCGGCCCAATGCACCTTTTATCACCTCGACACTGCAGCAGGCGGCCAGTACGCGGCTCGGCTACAGCGTGAAAAAGACCATGATGATGGCCCAGCGTCTGTATGAGGCGGGCTATATCACCTATATGCGGACCGACTCTACCAACCTGTCGGCCGATGCCGTTGATATGGCGCGCACCTATATCGAGAAAAACTTCGGTGCCAAGTACCTACCTGAAAAGCCCAACTCCTACAGCAGCAAGGAAGGCGCCCAAGAGGCCCATGAAGCCATTCGCCCGTCGGACGCGAAGATACGTACCGCTGACCTGAAAAGCATGGAGCGTGACGCTGAGCGCCTCTACGAGTTGATCTGGCGCCAGTTCCTCGCCTGTCAGATGACGCCGGCCAAGTACCTGTCGACATTGATTACCGTTAAAGCTGGTGAGTTCGAACTTCGTGCCAAGGGGCGTATCCTGCAATTCGATGGTTACACCAAGGTGATGCCTGCTCAGGGCAAGGCCGGTGAAGATGAAGTCTTGCCGGAGATCAAGGTCAAGGAGCAGTTGGGTCTTGATAAGCTTGATCCTAAACAGCATTTCACCAAGCCGCCGGCACGTTTCTCTGAAGCCAGCCTGGTCAAAGAACTGGAAAAGCGCGGCATTGGCCGACCCTCGACCTATGCCTCGATTATCTCGACCATTCAGGATCGTGGCTATGTGACCCTTAACAGTCGGCGTTTCTATGCCGAGAAAATGGGTGACATTGTTACTGACCGGCTGAGTGAAAGCTTCCCCAATCTGATGGACTACAGCTTTACCGCGACCATGGAGGAATCACTCGATGAAGTGGCGGAAGGGCAAGTGATCTGGAAACGGGTGTTGGACGATTTCTACCAGGACTTCAGCAAGAAGCTGGCCGTGGCTGAATCCACCAATGACGAGCAGGGTATGCGGGCCAACCAACCGACCTTGACCGATATCGCCTGCCATGAGTGTGGCCGCCCCATGATGATTCGCACCGCCTCGACCGGGGTATTTCTCGGTTGTTCCGGTTATCAGTTGCCGCCCAAGGAACGCTGCAAGGCTACCGTTAACCTGGTGCCGGGCAACGAGGTGGCGGATGATGACGAAGAAGGCGAATCCCGTGTGCTGCGTAGCCGCCGCCGCTGCCCGATCTGCGACACGGCGATGGACAGTTATCTGGTCGATGAAAAGCGCAAACTGCATGTCTGTGGCAACAATCCGGACTGTAATGGTTTTGAGATTGAAACCGGTCAGTTCAAGATCAAGGGCTATGACGGTCCAGTGCTTGATTGCGACAAGTGTGGCAGCGAGATGCAGCTCAAGACCGGGCGTTTCGGCAAGTATTTTGGCTGCACCAACAGCAGCTGTAAAAATACCCGCAAGCTGCTTAAAAGTGGTGAAGCGGCGCCGCCGAAGATGGACCCGGTGCTGATGCCCGAGCTCAAGTGTGAAAAGGTTGATGACGTGTATGTACTGCGTGATGGCGCTTCGGGTATGTTTCTGGCGGCCAGCCAGTTTCCGAAAAACCGCGAAACCCGCGCGCCGCTGGTGCGCGAGCTGATCCCGCATAAAGCCGAAATTGACCCCAAGCACCACTATATTCTGGATGCGCCGCAAAAGGATCCGGATGGTAACCCGAGTGTTGTGCGTTATAGCCGCAAGACCAAAGAGCAGTATGTGCAAAGTGAGATCGAGGGCAAGCCAACCGGCTGGAAAGCCTTCTTTGACGGAAAGCGCTGGGTGGAAGACGGCAGCCCTAAAGGCGGTGCCAAAGCAGCTGCGAAAGGCAAAGCCAAGCCGGCCGCGAAGAAAGCCAAGAGCTGATTGCAGTCATGGCTAACGAAGCCTATACCCGCACCAATCAATCGCTGCATTTTGCTGCGATTGCACTTGAGGCCTGGCAGCAGGCCTCGGACTCTATCGCACTGGATGCCCGAACTCAGGCTCGATACCAGAGTGAAACCTGTCTGTTTCATCTGTATCGCGGCGTACTGGCGTTGATTCATGAAGTGGCTGATTTTTACCGTTGGCCGCTACTGGACGTGCGTGAGGTAGAGGCACTGCTGGCTGATCGGCGTGTAGAAGACTTTCCCGGTCCTGAACTGGGCGAGTTGCTGGAGTTGGCGTGGCGTCAGGATGATTGGCTGGCAGCGCTGCTGTCGGCCTGGAAAATCCTGTTGGCACCTCCCGTCTCTGGCGGCCAGCAAGCAGAGCCGGAATTGATTGTTCGGGTTGGTGGTCAGCCTGGATCCGACTGGTCTGTTGAATACGCAGGCGCAGCCCTGCGGGGACTGAAGAGTCTGGTTTCACGGCAACGAGAGCTGATGCAGGAGTGGTAAGCGTCTGCGGTGCTGAGGAGGCTGTGTTACAATATCGCTCAACTGCATGGAGACCACGCAATGCCTTCACCTTTTCTCGAAATAGTCGAACTGTCCGACGGCCGCGTTGCCCTGCGTCGCTCCGATGATGATGGCGAGCCTTTGCTGGTTATCGAGTTTTCGGTTGATGCGCAGGATTACCTGCAGGGGCAATATATCGAAGTGGCCAAGGCGATGATCAGTGCCGGGATGCAAATGGCCGGGCAGGTTGTCGAAGAAGATGATTTGCTGCCTGAAGAACGTGTTCTGCACTGACCATCTGTTGTCACGCCGGAAGTCTCTCCCGGCGGATTCACCATTTCCACGGCCCGTTCAGGGCATGCGAATATTCAGACTTTTGCACTGACCTTGACGCGCAGCCTGTTCCAGGCGGGCACGGGCGTCCGTATCCGTTGTCAGCCAGCTGATAACGGTATGACTGCAACCCAGGCTGAGTAGTTCCTGGCACAGCTGCTGGCCCTGCATGCGGCCATTGCTGCGCACAATCAGAATACGTTGTGGATCAAGCCCAGTGGCACGTAACCAGGCATGGCTTACCAACTGCGGTGGGTTGAGCAGGGTCAGCCAGCGATCACCTGGCGTATTGGTAAGGTCGCGCAGCACCGGCGCCAGCCACTGCAGGCACTGCTCTGGCTGACCACTAAGGGCCATTTCACTGTAACCGCTGTCCTTGGCTGACGTAGCCATGGTCAGGCGGGGTTTGGTCACAGCCTGACGGCGAGCCGGATAACCGGACGCCATAAGCGCATTGTGGAACAGGTCGGCCTGGGTCAGGCTCTGCTGCGGTGCACGATACTGCATGATTCTCTCCTCAGCGGCGAATGACGCCGACACTCAAACCTTCTATCGACAGTTCTTCTTCGCCCAGATCTACTTCGATTGGGCTAAATTCCGGGTTTTCAGCTAGCAGGGAAACTTTGCGACCCTTTTTCTGGAAGCGCTTGACGGTAACTTCGTCGCCGATACGGGCGACCACGATCTGGCCATTGCGTGCTTCACTGGTGCGGTGTACCGCGAGCAGATCGCCGTCCAGTATGCCGATATCCTTCATGCTCATGCCCTTGACGCGCAACAGATAATCCGCACGTGGCGAGAAAAAGGCCGGGTCAATCCGGCAATGATCCTCGATATTTTCCGTAGCCAGAATCGGTGCGCCTGCAGCAACCTGGCCAACAACCGGAAGCTGGTTTTCGTCGGCCTCTTCACCGGTGTCTGGCAGGCGTATGCCGCGAGACGCACCAGGAATCATCTCAATGGCACCTTTTCGTGCCAGAGCGCGCAAGTGATCTTCCGCGGCATTGGGTGAGCGAAAGCCGAGCTCGCGAGCAATGTCGACGCGGGTAGGTGGATAGCCGTTGGCATCCATATATTCGCGAATAAAAGCGAGAATCTGTTGTTGCCGTGCGGTGAGTTTCTGCATTACCTGGCTTCCCTGTTTTTATATACAGTAGCTGTGATTATATACAGTTGTTACTGTTGTGCAAGTCGTCTTGTTGTGTTCCCACACATGTGGGCACGGTTATTCGTTTCAGTGATGATGTTGCTTTGTGTCCATTCACGGCTTGTCACGGCCGCGGGGTTTTTATAACGTCAAGTGTCAGGCTTGACACTGCAATGTTTGAAACGTATGTTTCAAACATCTGTTTATTTTTGGAGTCTGGCATGGCCCAGTCGGAAACGGTTGAACGTATTCTTGATGCTGCAGAGCAGTTGTTTGCGGAAAAGGGCTTTGCTGAAACCTCGTTGCGGCTGATCACCAGCAAGGCCGGCGTTAATCTTGCTGCGGTCAACTATCATTTCGGTTCCAAGAAAGCATTGATTCAGGCCGTCTTTGTCCGCTTCCTCAATCCCTTTGTCAGCAGCCTTGAGCAGGAACTGAACCGTCGTGAACAAGCTCAGGAGCAGACTCCGAGTCTGGAAGAGCTGCTGGAAATGCTGGTGCGGCAGGCTTTGCTGGTGAAGCCACGCAGTGGTAACGACCTGTCGATTTTTATGCGTTTGCTTGGTCTGGCTTTCAGCCAGAGCCAGGGTCATTTACGCAAATACCTGAATGAAGTATATGGCTCGGTTTTCCTGCGTTACATGCGTCTGGTGCATCAGACGGCACCGGATTTGCCTGCTCAGGAGCTGTTCTGGCGCATCCACTTCATGCTCGGCAGTGCGGCTTTTACCATGTCCAGCATGAAAGCCCTGCGCGCCATTGCTGAAGCTGAACTGGGTACCCATACCGGCATTGATCAGGTCTTGCAGTTGATGGTGCCTTTCCTGGCAGCGGGGATGCGCGCTGATAGTGCGCTCAGTCGTGTTGACAGGGCCGCTGTAAGATCGGAAGCGGTCGAAGCCTGAAGCGTTAACGTCTGACACTTACCTGAATGCCGCTGATCCGTTATCGTGTGCACTTTCCACTGGAGCGTGCCATGTTTCTGGACCTGATCCACATCTCGTTACCCGAACAGATTCTGCGCGGCTATGCTGTCGGGCAGGAGCACTGTCGCTTTTCTGTCTCCACGGCGCTTAAGGGTGCGGGTGAGGCCAACGGCAGCGGCAGTACGCCACGGGGACGGCATCGTGTCAGGGCGCGCATCGGTGATGGCCAGCCCCTGGGTGCCGTCTTCGTCGGCCGTCGACCAACGGGTGAGATCTGGACACCACAACTGGCTGCACAGCACCCACAGCGCGACTGGATTCTGACCCGCATTCTCTGGTTATGTGGTGAAGAGTCGGGTTTCAACCGTGGTGGTCAGTGCGACAGTCAGCGGCGCTTTATCTATCTGCATGGTACGCCGGATGATCAGCCCATGGGCCAGCCCTTGTCACATGGCTGTATTCGCTTGCGTAACCGGGACATGCTGGAACTCTTTGCCCATACCCCGGTCGGTTGTCGGGTGATTATCAGCGACCGCGCGGGAGAACCTGTTTGACCTCGGATACTTTTCAGCAAGCCGCCTTGATGCTCGATGTCGAGGGCCTCTGGTTGACCCACGAAGACCGCCAGTTGTTGCGCCAGCCGGAAGTCGGCGGGTTGATTCTGTTTGCGCGCAACTGCGCTCATCCGGAGCAGGTGCGGGAACTGGTGCGTAGTATTCGTCAGTTGCGCCCGGACATGCTGTTGGCGATTGATCAGGAGGGTGGGCGCGTACAGCGTTTGCGCCGAGGGGTATTGCGCTTACCTGCGTTGGGGCGGATTGCCGGTGCTGGCGACCAAGCGGAGGAGGTGGCCGAAGCGGCAGCCTGGCTGATGGCTACCGAGATGCTTGCCTGCGGTATCGATATCAGTTTTGCGCCGGTACTGGATCTAGAGCGTGGCCGCAGCCAGGTTATCGGTGATCGTTCCCTGGGTGCTGATCCGGTGGTCGTCACCCGCCTGGCCAGCGCCTATATCCGCGGCCTGAATGCAGCCGGCATGGCGGCAACCGGCAAACATTTCCCGGGTCATGGCTGGGCAGAGGCCGACTCGCATTTTGCCATTCCAGAGGATGAGCGTGCGCTGGCTGAGATCAGCGGCTGTGACATGCAACCTTTTGCCGCACTGGCCCGGCAACTGGCTGGTATCATGCCGGCGCATGTTATCTATTCAGCAGTGGACAGTCAGCCAGCGGGGTTCTCGCGTTTCTGGTTACAGCAGGTTTTGCGCAGTGAGCTGGGTTTTTCCGGGGTCATTTTCAGTGATGACCTGAGTATGGCGGGTGCGCATGTTGCCGGTGAAGTGCCCCAGCGCATTGATGCCGCAGCCAGCGCCGGCTGTGACATGTTGCTGTTCTGCAATGACCGCTCCGGCGCTGAGCAGGCACTGGTGCACATGCAGCAACAAGGCTATATTCCGGGCACGGGGGCTCAGGCATTATGCAGCCCGGCAGCCCGTGCGGCTGACAGCCAGTACCGTAATCAACCGCGCTGGCAGCGCGCGGTCCACTTGTTGAAAAACCACCATCTGTTATGAGTGCCGCATGGAAGAATTGATTGAGTTAATCCCCGTCGAGTCCATCCCCTTTGCTGAAAGTCTTTGGGTATACAAGGTATTCAGCTTCATTTTCATTTCGCTGGTGTTGGCCTATATCGGCAAGATTCTGCTCGACCGGCTGGAGAAAAAGGCACATAGCACCAATAACGTCTGGGATGACGCTCTGGTTACCGCTGCACGCAAGCCTTTATGGGTGATGATCTGGAGCATGGGCCTGCTATGGGCAGCACAGATTACTGCGGCGCAGATGGACGATGGCCTGACGGCCGCGCTGGATAAAGGTCAGTCAATCCTGTTGATTGTCCTGTTGGCCTGGTTCCTGTTGCGCTTGAGTGGTGAAGTAGAGACTCGCATTGTTGACCGCCGTTACCGCAAAAAACCGGTTGACCTCACCACGGCCAATGCAATCGGCAAACTGTTGCGTATTTCTGTGATTATTACCTCCGGCCTGGTGATCCTGCAGAACATGGGTTACAGCGTATCCGGCGTACTGG
>SKFV01000182.1 GCA_007117785.1 Pseudomonas sp. | reverse complement strand
TCGACGAAGAAGCGACCAAACTGCAGGGCATCAAGTACCTGGCCCAGGGCACGATTTACCCGGATGTAATCGAATCGGCGGGCGCCAAGACCGGCAAAGCCCATGTGATCAAATCGCACCACAATGTGGGTGGCCTGCCGGATGATATGCAGTTCGAGCTAGTCGAGCCGCTGCGCGAACTGTTCAAGGATGAGGTACGCAAGATCGGCCTGGAGTTGGGCCTGCCCTACGATATGGTTTACCGCCATCCGTTCCCGGGCCCGGGGCTGGGTGTGCGTATCCTCGCTGAAGTCCGCAAGGAATACGCCGACATTCTGCGCCGCGCTGATTACATCTTTATCGAAGAGCTGCGCAAGGCCGACCTGTACCAGCAAGTCAGCCAGGCCTTTGCCGTCTTTCTGCCAGTCAAGTCGGTCGGTGTGGTCGGTGATGGCCGCCGCTATGAGTGGGTGATTGCCCTGCGTGCAGTAGAAACCATCGATTTCATGACCGCACGTTGGGCGCATCTGCCCTACGAGTTCCTGGAAACCGTCTCCAACCGCATCATCAATGAAATTACCGGTGTCTCGCGGGTGACCTACGATATCTCCAGCAAGCCGCCGGCGACCATCGAGTGGGAATGATGCTCTCAGCCTGTGCTGTCGCCTGAACCACTCAGGCGTCTGCCCAGGCGTTCCGCCGCTCCGTTGATGATCAGGTAGAGGCAAGGCACCACCAGCAGCGTCAGCAGCATGGAAAACAGCAGGCCGCCGACCACGGTGAGTGCCAGCGGGCGCATGATCTCGGCGCCGTCGCCGATGCCAATGGCCAGCGGCGTCATCCCCAGCACTGTGGTCAGGGTGGTCATCAGGATCGGGCGCAGGCGCACGCTGCAGGCCTCAATGATGGAGCTGCGCACATCCAGCCCCTCCAGTTGTCGGCCACGCTCGATATATTCCACTAGCAAAATCGCATTGTTGACGACAATGCCGATCAACAGCACCAGGCCGATCAGCACCGGTGCCGATACCGGTGTGCCGGTGCTCCAGAGCATCAAGCTGACGCCCACCAGGGCGAGCGGGGCAGCGGTCATGATGACCAGCGGGTTGCTCAGCCGCTCGTATTGCACGGCGAGCACAACAAATACCAGAAAGCCGGCGAGTAGCATCACCAGGGTAACTTCGCGCTGGGTATCCTGAATGGTCTCCCACTGCCCGCCATAGATCAGGTTGTAGCGCTCCGGCAGGTCAAGATCAGCCAGTCTGGCATCCACCTCGGCCATGATGCTGCCAACATCATTGATGCGGGTATTGATGTCACCTTCCACGCGCACAATGCGGCTCTGATTTTCCCGGTCGATGGTATCCGGGCCCTGGCCCGGTTCAAGGCTGGCGAGGTCACGCAGCAGCAGAGGCTCACCCTGATAACGGAAAAGCTGCAGGTTGCCGAGCTGGTCCACTTCTGCGACCTGGTCGTAGGGCAGGCGCACACGCACATCGTATTCCTGATTACCATCGACATAACGGGTGGCCACCTCACCATCCACAGCTGCCCGTATCGCTTCACCGACTTCGCGCACACTGAGGCCATATTCACTGGCCCGGTCGCGGTCGACGCGCATTTCCAGCTGCGGACTGAATTCTTCGCCGGCCATATCCAGTCCTTCCAGGCCATCGATGCCGCGCAGGCGTTCGCGTACCTCGGCTGCAAGCGCTTGCAGGGTGTCGAGATCAGGCCCGCTGATACCGATAACCAGGTCGCTGTCACCGGTGGTAAAGCGCAGACCGCGAATTTGCGGAGGTCTGGCAGAAATCCGCACACCGGGTAATTTCAGCTCACGTACCGCCTGTTGCGCGTCGATGATCCACTGTCCGGCGGGCATCTCCGGACGCTGGCTGGCGGGCGTCAATTGAATGAGAAAAATCCCCTGGCCGGCCCGTTCGGTAATGACACCGCCCCAGAGCGCGCCACCTGTCAGGCTGAATACATTGTTAACATGATCGCGTTCGCGCAGCAGTTGCTCGACCTGGCGGCTGACATCCCGGGTAGCGTCCAGCGAGGCGCCCGCCGGCATGCTGATGCGGACCGAAACCGCCCCATCATCCAGTTGTGGCAAAAACTCGTTGCCCAGTTGGGTAAACAGCCAGGCGGCAGCGGTCAGGCTGGTAGCTGCGGTGGCCAGGACCAACCAGCGCCAGCGCAATACACCTGGCAGGATGGATCGATAACCACGGCGCAGACGATCAATCAGGCGGGCAAACAGACGCACCGGCAGGCTGCGATCAAGACCGCTGCGGGCCTTGGCCTTCCCCAAGAGTGCAGCCAGAGTGGGCACCAGAGTGACGGCAGCCGCCAGGGTAGCGAGAATGGCAAAGGCAATGGTCAGGATCATTTCACGGAAGACCAGTGCAGCAACGCCACTGACCAAGAGAAAGGGCAATACCGCGGCGAGATTGGTCATGGTGCCGGCAGTAATTGCCGAGACCACTTCGCGGGCACCGTCATGGGCGGCATCGCGGGCTGACTTGCCCAGCACCTCCCGGTGTCGGGAGATGTTTTCCAACATCACGATGGCATTGTCCAGCAAAAGACCGACCCCCAGCGCCAGACCACCCAGGCTGATGATGTTCAGTGTCAGTCCGCTGGCGCCCATCAGACTGAAGGTGGCCATCACCGCAATGGGTATCGACAGACCAATGACAAAACCTTTGCGCAGGCTGCCGAGGAACAACAGGATCATCAGCATCGCCAGGCTGCCGCCAAAGACGGCGGCCATGCCGACACTGGCAATGGCGCCACGAATAAAAAAGGTCGGGTCGCTGGTTGGTTGAAAACGAATGTCATCCGGAATAAAGCCGCTACGTTCCAGACGCTCCAGTTGCGCTTTGACGTCGTCAGCAACGGCCACGGTGTTGGCTTCGGGTTGTTTGTAGATAGATACCTGTGCGGCAGGGCTGCCATTCAGTCGGGCAAATACGCGCTGGCGCCGGTGGCCGTCGCGTACTTCGGCCAGGTCGCTCAGGCGAATACTGCCCAGGTCATCGGTGGACTCGGCCAGGGGCAGGCGAATCTGTTCGATTTGCTCCAGCGAGGTCAGAAAGCCTTCACTTTTGGCCCCGACATCCCAGTGCTCCGAACTGATACGACCAATGGCAACGTCCTGATTGGCGTTGGCCAGGGCGTCTCGCACCTGGGCCAGGCTCATACCCAAGGCATGCAGGCGCGGTTGATCGACAATAACCTCGATCTCGCGCACCATACCGCCAGCAGCCTCGACGGAAGCGACCCCCGGTACCCCGATCAATTGCGGGAACAGGGTGTTCTCGATCCAGTCGTTGACCTCGGCCTCAGTGCGCACAGCGGAGCTGAATCCGCCTTGCCAGACCGCTTGCTGCCCAGGGTCGAATTTGCGTACCCGGGGCGGGTCAATGTCCGGTAGCAGGGCGCGGGCTTGCTCCAGACCTCGCGCGGTGTCCTGCAGGGCAAGATCCAGGTTGGTGCCGAAGGTAAAGGTCAAGTCTACGTCGGTGCGTCCATCGCGAACCCTGCTGGTAATCAGCCGCAGATTTTCCGTTGCCGCCAGATTGCGTTCCAGTACCCGGGTGACCTGCTGTTCCAGTACTTCAGCAGAGACACCGGGATAGTTGACCGTCACGCGGATTTGCGGGTAGTCGATTGAGGGCAGCAGGTCGATGGGCAGGCCGCGAAAAAAGAAGGCGCCGATAACCAGTACTACCGCCGCCAGCGACAGA
The DNA here is from genome assembly GCA_007117785.1 of Pseudomonas sp. Classification (GTDB taxonomy): domain Bacteria; phylum Pseudomonadota; class Gammaproteobacteria; order Pseudomonadales; family Pseudomonadaceae; genus Halopseudomonas. The sequence continues at coordinate 4,643 of SKFV01000182.1, read as the reverse complement.
GTGCCGACCGGGCGCTGGATGGCCAGTCCGGTGAGGCCGCCACGCGCTGTACCCGAATCACTCATACTCGCTGACCACCTCGACCTGTTCGCCGCTGCGCATATCCAGCGGATTGCTGGCCAGAATCCGGTCGCCACTGCTCAGTCCGTCCGTGATTTCGCGCCAGCGGCCACGGGTAATGCCAGCGCTGATGCCGCGACGCTCAAGCTGGTCGTCTTCGAGGAGATAGACATAGTCTCCGTCGGCGTCCGTAGCGATGGCCTGGGCCGGGACTATCAGGGTGTCCGGACGGCGGTCGATGCGGGTGTCGATGCGGGCCAGGTAGCCCGGGCGTACACCTTGTTGCCAGCTGTCTTCGGGTAGCTGCAACTCGATCTCAATCAGGCGGCTGCCGCTGCGTGCTGCGGGAAATAGTCGCGTCAGTTCGGCTTCCAGGCCCAGTTCCGGCAGCGCATCCAGGGTAAAGGGCATGGTCTGGCCAACGTTCAACAGCGGCAAGTCCTGCTCGGACAGGCCTGGACGCAACACCAGTTGCTGCATGTCTGCCAGTTCGAACAGGGTTTGTTGCTGGTCGACGGCTTCGCCCGGTTCGATATGCCGGGCAGTGATGGTGGCGCTGATCGGCGCGGTGATGTCGCCGTAGGCAACACGAGCTTGCCACAGATCGCGTTGACTGCGTGCTACGTCCAGTGCCAGTTCGGCGCGCTGGAATTCTTCCCGGGTGGCAATGCCGCGTTCGCGCAGCTGCTGGCTGCGGTCAAAATCCAGTTGCGCCGAGCGGACTTCGGCGACGGCGCGCTGCAATTCAGCACGAGCTTCACTGACATCCAGCCGGGCGAGTAATTCGCCTTGTTCAACCTGATCGCCTTCACGCACTCGTACTTCACTGACTTGCGCAGCGGTGCGGCTGGCCAGATGCACATGCTGATAGGGCTGGACGGTGGCGGACAGACGCAGCGGGCGTGACAGCTCACGTCGCTCAAGGGTCCAGACGGCGATAGGCGTCGCGGTATTGTCGCGGGAACTGGTAGCGGGTTCGGTATCGCTACAGCCAGTCAGAAGCAGGCTGCTGACGATCAGCAGAGCAAACGCAAAACGGAGCATGCATCATCCTGACGGCAATTTTGATTCTTTTATGCTACGTGCTTAGGGGTGTTGCTGCACTCCAACACCGGCTTGCGCCTGGATAAAAACGTCACAGCGTGTAAGCAGGTACAGAACTTTCACTCGATGTACCCGGTCTATGCTGGTGAACCCACTCACACAAGATGACTTTGATGCGAAACACAATTCTGACCCGCCTGGCTGCAGGGAGTGTTCTGGCCTTTGCCGCACTGCAGGCACAGGCAAATGATATCGAAGGGGTTATTGAAGCGGTTGATGCGGATGCCCGAACGCTGACGGTTCAGGGAATCAGCTTCGAGACCACCGCAAACACGGACTATGATGACGGGCTCAACCAGTTCGAGGATTTGCGCGTTGGACAAAAGGTCGAGGTGGACTTCAATTATGTCGACGGTCGCCATATTGCGACTGAAGTCGAACTCGAAGACTGAGCCAACCGGTTGCGTCCCGCTGGTGGCGCAGTCATCTCAATGTCGGCTGTGTGCAGGCCTGCACCGGGTTCCCATCTAGTCATGGACGGGACGCTCAGTCGAGATGCAGGCTGAAACCCTCTGCCGGGTTGCGTGGCATCCAGGGCACGCCCAGCCGGCCTTCATACACCTGAAGGGTGATCCTCTTGGCCGCGTGATCGGCAATCTGCTGATCATGGAAGCGTCTGGGAATGTCCAACCGCAAGGTGCGCGCCGGATTGACCCAATTCTCAAGGATCAGGCTGTAGCTCGTTGTGCCCTGATCGTTGGTTGTTGTCCTGACTTCACTGATGCTGATGGCCGTCGGTTTGCCGCTGACCTCCGGGTTGTAGTTATAGAGTTGTGCCAGGCTACCGAGGGTAACGATCGCTGCCGGCCAGCCAAGCAGGACGGTCACCGGCAGCACGCGATGTCGGCGGCTGGAACCGTGCAAAAGAATGAGTGCAGCAATGACCAGGACCAGTGTCAGCAGGTTGGTCAGCGGCAGTGCACTGTGATCGGTAATGCGTGTATCCATGGTAATGAAGTCCTGTTGGCTCACGTAGAGCATTGCCGGGAAGGCCAGCAGGCACAGGCTATAACTGACAGCTTTCAGCAGGCTGGCGCGCAGAATCATGCGGTCACGCCTGGCCTCGGCGGGTAGCTCGTAGGTTGCTTGTTGTATGGCATCACGCAGTGCCTGCAGAGGCGGGATCAGCTTGGCGGCGGCTGCAGCGTCAAGGGGTTGTGAATTGAAGGGTTTGAGCCGTATCCATACGCGGTGAGGACTGACATGCAAAGAATGCAGGTATACGCGGCAGGGGTTGCAACTGCGGCGCAGGTGCGTCAGGCAGTCCGCAATCGCTGCTGAGCTCTGGAGTGCTGAGCGCAGGGCCGGAGCATCACAGAGCAGAATATAGTCTTGATGGCTGTTGTCTGCCGTTGCGGGATAGAGGCGTGACAAGCGCAACCAGTTACCCAATCGATCCCACAGACTGACCTGCTTGATGCTGAAGCGCAGGCCTTCGATACCCCCAATACCCAGGTCACTGTGAATGGCCAGTGCGCGCAGTGGAAAAAACGGGACAATCAGATTTCGGCTGCGGGCGGTGGGATCGATATGTGGATAGCTGCTCGCCAGCAGACCGATCCAGTTATGTCCATATAGGCGCAGCGTGATATAGCAGACAACCGCACTGAAACTCAGAGCACTCCAGAACATCCACATATCGATTCTCGTTGCGCGTTATTGATTCTGGTAATGGTGCAATTGCTCGGTGCTCCATGCCAGCAATTGGTCAGCCAGCTGTTGAGCAGCCTGACCAAAGCCTTCTACCACGGCGGTGACCTGGGGATCATCCAACGGCTGCTCGATCAGAAAGATATGTGATGCCAGGGTACGCCGACTGACCGGGTCAACCAGGCGTGCCTTGAAGTCAATCACTACCCGGATCGGGCCATCTGGATACACCACCTGAAAGCGGCGTAACTCGCTGCCCAGGTGCAGGTCGGCATGCAGTGCCTGCTCGTCAGTATTTACATCCGCCATCAGGCCTGCATCGTTGAATGCGCGTACCAGATACTCACGCATCAATGCCGGGGCCGGGTCGCTCCAGCGCGAACCCTTGTAGGTGCTCAACTGATTGCCTTCGGGATTGACCAGCATCCGCGGGCTGCTCTGGGCAAAACCGGCACTGGGCGTATTGATGCGCAGTGCCAGTGGTAAAGCTGGCCTTGTCAGCGGCTCGATCTGTGCGCTGGGAAGCTGATAGACATTGATGGGTTCGGCTTCCGGCAGGATCGAGCAGGCACTCAGGCTCAACAGGCCGGTAGCAAGCGTCAATGGGGCCAGCCAACGGGGCAAACGACTCATGGTTCAAACTCCTCCAGGCTGTCGCGCCCGAGCAGGAAGCGACTGGGGTTGTCATCAAGACGACGGGTAATGCTGCGTAATGAGGTCAAGCTGCCGCGCAGTTCATTGATGGCGGGTTCCAGTTGCGCCAGCCCTTGCAGGCCGCTGCTCAGGGCGTCGCTATTGTCATCGACCATCTTTTCCAGCGCCATGCTGGTGCGGGCGATGGATTCCAGTGCCTCTTCCGCACCGTCGAGCGTGCGCTTGCCCTGTTCATTCAGCAGGTGGTTGGCACTGGCCATGAGCTCACTGGTGTGGCTCAGTGTTTCGCCCGCCTGACGGGTTACCTGGGTCAGCTCACTGATCAGTTCGGCCATGCTGTCGCCCTGACCAGCGATGCTGCTGGTCGCCCTTTCGATGGACTCCAGGGTGTCGCCGATCTTCGCCGTGTTCTCGTCAGAAAAGATCGAGCGGGCACTGGAGACCAGTTGATTGATATTGGTGACCAGATCTTCGCCGTTGGCCAGCAGCGTGGAAATGGGCGAGGGTGACGCAATGATCACTGGCTCTTCACCGTTCATGCTGACCAGCCGCGGACTTTCCGGCTCACCCTGGCTCAGTTCGATGACCGATGAGCCGGTAATTCCGGTAAAGGATAGCCGGGCCCGGGTATCGACCTTGATCGGTACGTCCGCATCCACCCGAATACGGGCGATTACCCGGCGCGGGTCGTCGACATCCAGTCGCAGTTCATTGATGTCACCGATGCGGATGCCGCTGTACTGCACTGCACTACCGCGTGACAGACCGGTGACCGCTTCATTGAAGATCACCGTGTAGTACTGTTGTTCGCGCTGGGTGCTGCTGTTGCTCAGCCAGATAGCAAAGGCAATGGCAGCGAGAGCACCGAGCACGGTAAACAAACCGATGACGATGTGGTGGGCACGGGTTTCCATCAGGCGGATACCTCCGAAGTCGCATTGTCGCCAGCGGTTTTCGCTGCCGCACGGCCACGCGGGCCATTGAAATAGTCCTGAATCCAGGCATTGTCGGTGGCAGCTACCCGATCCAGGCGATCGGCGACCAGCACCTTGCGCTCGGACAGTACGGCCACCCGGTCACAGATGGCGTACAGGGTATCCAGGTCATGGGTGACCAGAAATACGCTGAGGCCCAGGGCATCGCGCAGGGTCTTGATCAATTCGTCAAAGGCAGCG
>SKFV01000107.1 GCA_007117785.1 Pseudomonas sp. | reverse complement strand
TCACCAGTCAGCGCGCGGGCCAGGCCCCGCTCGCCGTCATGCACACAGTCGAGCACAAAGCCTTCACTGCCCAGCCAGTCACTGAGCAGGGCGCAGAGTTCCTGGTCGTCATCAATCATCAATATGCTGGCAGTGGTCACGGGCTTGCCTCTTGTGTGAATCAGCTCAGCGCTGTGCTGGCAGTACGGCCTTGAAGGGTTTGACCCGCACATCCTGATAGACCCCGGCAGCAACATAGGGGTCGGCTGCGGCCCAGGCTTCGGCATCAGCCAGGCTGGCAAATTCCGCAACTACCAGGCTGCCGGTAAAACCGGCACTGCCGGGCTCATTGCTGTCGACCGCGGGGTGCGGGCCGGCGAGCAGCAGGCGACCGGCCTCCTGCAGTGCATGCAGGCGCGCCAGGTGATCCGGCCGCGCCTGCAGGCGGGCATCAAGGGTGTCGGGGTAATCGGTGGCCATAATGGCGTAGTACATGGGCTGTCCTTGAGTCTTGAAGAGCGGGTTTTCCGCTCGCAAGTGTATCCGGTTAAGCGCTCTTGGCGTAGACAAGGCATAATAGGGGAAATTCCCCATACAGGAGATCCTGTGCGCGCTGATTTGCATATGCACAGCACCGCTTCCGATGGCGTGCTGCCCCCTGACGAACTCATGCAACGAGCCGCTGCGGCGGGTGTCGAGCTGATTGCCCTGACCGACCATGACTGTATCGACGGCCTGGAGCAGTCGCGCGCTGCTGCGCTGGCTGCGGGCATGGGCTGGGTCAGTGGCGTCGAGCTGTCGGCCCAGTGGCAATCACGCACCCTGCACATTCTTGGCTACGGCTTTGATCCGCAGGATGCTGATTTTCAGCAGGCCTTGAGTGAAGTCCGTACCGGGCGCTGGCGCCGTGCCGAGCAGATTGCTGACAAGCTGGCGCAAAAGAATATGCCGGGTGCCCTTGAGGGCGCCATTGAGCAGCAACGTCTGGCCGGTGCGGATGAAGACAGCCCGCCGGCACGGCCGCACTTTGCCGATTGGTTGGTCGCCTCGGGGTATGTATCTGACCGTGCTGCCGCCTTTCAGAAATGGCTGGGTGCCGGCAAGCTGGGCGATATTCGTCAGCATTGGCCGACGCTGGATACGGTGGTCGGACAGATTCGTGCCGCCGGTGGCATTGCGGTGATTGCCCACCCCTGGCAATACGGTTTCAGCCGCAGCCAGCTGCGCAAGCTGTTGCGTGCCTTTGCCAAGGCGGGCGGGCGCGGCATTGAAGTGGTCAATGGCAAGCAGCCGGTCGAGCAGGTAGCCTATCTGGGCAAGCTGAGCAGCGAGATGGGCTTTCTGGTCAGTTGCGGCAGCGATTTTCATAACCCGGATTCGCCCTGGATGGCCTTGGGACAAATGACGGCACTGCCGCCAGAGTGTCAGCCGCTTTGGCAGGACGAAGCCTTCAATGCGGCGCCAGGCCGTTGTGGATGAGGAATTCAGTGTGAGCCAGTTTTTTCAGATTCATCCGGATAACCCGCAACCCCGGCTGATTCGCCAGGCGGTCGATATTATTCGTCAGGGGGGGGTGGTTGCCTATCCGACTGATTCAGCCTATGCCCTGGGTTGTCATCTGGGTGACAAGAATGCGCTGGAGCGGATTCGGCGCCTGCGTGAGCTAGACAAGAACCACAACTTTACGCTGGTCTGTCGCGACCTGTCCGAGTTGGGGGTGTATGCCAAGGTGGACAATACCACCTTTCGTCTGCTCAAGGCCCATACCCCGGGGCCCTATACCTTTATTCTGAATGCGACCAGCGAGGTGCCGCGGCGCTTGCTGCACCCCAAGCGTCGCACTATCGGCCTGCGTATTCCACAGCACCAGATTACGCTTGATTTGCTGGAAGCCCTGGGTGAGCCCTTGATGAGTGTGACTTTGATGTTGCCGGGTGATGATTTGCCATTAACCGATCCGGAGATGATCCGCGATCGTATTGGTAAGCAAATAGACCTGATCATTGATGGCGGTGCCTGTGAGGTAGAACCGACCACGGTAATCAGTATGCTGGACGACACCGTTGAAGTGACCCGCGTCGGCCTGGGTGACCCAGCGCCTTTTGGTGGCTAGCAGACTTTGCCTGCAGGGTTTGCCCGAGGGCAGCGACTTGCAGGTATACTGCGCACTTTCCGCCATGCTTCCATGGCTTTTCTCTGTTGATAGCGTCAGGAGTGACACTTGAGTTCCGTAGATTCACAGCGCAGGATTCTGTCCGGCATGCGCCCGACTGGCCGTTTGCATCTGGGTCATTATCATGGCGTGTTGAAGAACTGGGTAAAGCTGCAGCATGAATACGACTGCTTTTTCTTCGCAGCAGACTGGCATGCCTTGACCACCCATTACGAGAATCCGCAGGACATCGAGCAGAGTGTCTGGGACATGCTGGTCGATTGGCTGGCGGCAGGGGTCAGTGGCAATGCATCGACCTTGTTTATCCAGTCGCAAGTGCCTGAGCATGCGGAGCTGCACTTGTTGCTGTCGATGATCACGCCGGTCAGCTGGCTGGAGCGGGTGCCGACCTACAAGGATCAGCAGGAAAAGCTCAAGGATCTGGATCTGGCGACCTACGGTTTCCTCGGTTATCCCTTGCTGCAAAGTGCAGATATTCTGGTCTATCGCGCTGGTCAGGTGCCGGTAGGTGCCGATCAGGTCGCGCACGTGGAAATTACCCGCGAAGTCGCCCGCCGTTTCAACCACCTGTACGGCAAGGAAATCGGCTTTGAAGAGAAAGCCGAGGCTGCCGTGCGCAAGATGGGCAAGAAGGCAGCGAAGCTGTACAGCAACTTGCGAAAGACCTATCAGGAGCAGGGCGACAGCGAGGCGCTGAACACGGCGCGGGCGCTGCTGCAGGAACAGCAGAATATTACCCTGGGTGACAAGGAGCGCTTGTTCGGTTACCTGGAAGGTGGCGGCAAGGTTATTCTGCCCGAGCCGCAGGCGCTGTTGACGCCGGACTCGAAAATGCCGGGTCTGGACGGGCAGAAGATGTCCAAGTCCTATGGCAATACCATCACCCTGCGCGATACCACCGATGAAGTGAACGAGAAGGTACGGCGCATGCCGACCGATCCGGCGCGGGTACGTCGCACCGATCCGGGTGACCCGGCCAAGTGCCCGGTGTACCAGTTGCATCAGGTGTACACCGATCAGGCCACGCATGACTGGGTTCAGGAAGGCTGCCGCAGCGCCGGTATTGGTTGTATCGACTGCAAGAAACCGGTGATTGATGCCATCAGTGCCGAGCTGGCGCCAATGCAGCAGCGCGCCAAGGATTACGAAGCCAGCCCGGATGCGGTGCGGGTGATTCTGGCCGAGGGTACCGAGCGGGCGCGTGAAGCGGCGCGCGATACCCTGGCTGAAGTACGGCAGGTCATGGGCCTGCATTACCGGCCCTGAGCCATGCGCGAGCCGACGGATACCGAGTCCCCCTCGACTGCGTCGGCCACTTCTGCTGCTGCGCCTATGATGCAGCAGCAGGAGCTGCCCTTTGCCATGGTCTATGGCCAGGCAGTGACCCAGCTGCCGCAGGATCTATATATTCCACCCGAGGCGCTGGAAGTCTTTCTTGAGGCCTTTGAAGGCCCGCTGGATTTGCTGCTGTATCTGATCCGCCGACAGAATATCGATATTCTGGATATTCCAGTGGCCGAAATTACCCGCCAGTACATGAGCTATGTCGAGCTGATGAAGGCGATTCGCCTGGAGTTGGCTGCCGAGTATCTGGTGATGGCGGCGATGCTGGCCGAAATCAAATCCCGCCTGCTGCTGCCGCGTCAGGAAGAACTCGAGGAAGAGGAAGGCGACCCGCGCGCCGAGCTGATTCGCCGCTTGCAGGAGTACGAGCGCTACAAGCAGGCTGCCGAGGATATCGACAGCCTGCCGCGTCTGGGTCGTGACCTGACACTGGCGGCTGCCGAGGTGCCGGCTTTGCCGCAACGCACCCAGGCGCCTGAGGTCAATTTGCAGGAATTGATGCTGGCTCTCTCCGATGTATTGCGCCGGGCTGACATGTTCGAGAGTCACCAGGTGAGCCGCGAAGTGCTATCCACCCGGGAGCGCATGGCACAGGTGCTGGACCGTTTGCAGGGGTGTGCCTTTGTGCCTTTTGTCAGTCTGTTTACCGTCAGCGAGGGTCGCCTCGGTGTTGTGGTGACTTTTATGGCCGTGCTGGAACTGGTAAAAGAGCAGCTGATCGAGCTGGTACAGACCGACCCCCTGGCCCCCATTCACGTCAAGGTACGCGCTGATGAGCCAACCACCCCTGACACGGATTCTTGAAGCGGCGCTGCTGTCGAGCAACAAGCCTCTGAACCTGGAGCGCATCAAGGACCTGTTCGAGCCCGAGCAACTGCCTGGCAATGATGCCTTGCGCGCGGCTCTGGCCGAGCTGGCTGACAGCTATGCGGATTCCGCCATGCAGTTGGTGGAGGTTGCCAGTGGCTGGCGCTTGCAGGTGCGCAATGACTATATGCCCTGGGTCAGCCGCCTGTGGGAAGAACGGCCCCAGCGCTACTCGCGGGCGATGCTGGAAACTCTGGCGCTGGTCGCCTACCGGCAGCCGATTACCCGCGGTGAAATTGAAGACATTCGTGGCGTTGCGGTGAGCAGCCAGATTATCCGCACCCTGGTTGACCGTGAATGGGTACGGGTGGTCGGGCACCGCGATGTGCCGGGCCGGCCGGCCATGTATGCAACTACGCGACAATTTCTCGACTACTTCAGTCTGAGCAGCCTTAATGAGTTGCCGCCTCTGGCGACCATTCGTGACCTGGATGCCGAGCCCGAGCTGGATTTGCAGGACGAGGGTAGTGATGCCGAAACGCAGGCGGCAACCACACCCTGGATGCCGGTGGCGCCCTTGCAGCCGCTGGATGGTGAAGCGGCGGAAGAGGACTTTCACGCGCTGCTGGATGAGCTGCGTGATATGGAAGAACGCATCAAGACAGATTTCAGTGACTTGCCGGCGCGCGCAGAGCCAACAGATGACGCGCCGCCCGGCGAGTGATATTCTCGCTGTCCTGATTTTTCCGCCAGCCACCGGGAGGTGCCCATAATGCGCGAAACACCCCAATCACCAGTCAGTGGTGAAAAACTCCAGAAAGTCCTTGCCCGTATGGGTCTGGGTTCCCGCCGTGAAGTGGAAGCCTGGATTGCCGCGGGTCGGGTCCTGGTCAATGGCGAACAGGCGGTTCTTGGCTGCCGCGTTGACAGTCTGGATCAGATCACCCTTGACGGTCGCCCACTCAAGCGCGACCTGAATACCGAAGTGGTCCGCCGGGTCATTATCTACAACAAGCCCGAAGGCGAAGTCTGCACCCGCGATGACCCCGAAGGTCGCCCCACCGTGTTTGATCGCTTGCCGCGCCTGAAGCAGGGCCGCTGGATCAATATCGGCCGTCTGGATATCAATACCACCGGTTTGCTGCTGTTCACCACCGATGGTGAACTGGCCAACCGCTTGATGCATCCGTCCTGGCAGATGGACCGTGAATACGCCGTGCGTGTCATGGGCGAAGTCGATGAAGCCATGCTCGAGCGGCTGACAACCGGCGTTATGCTGGAAGACGGCCCGGCGCGTTTTACCGATGTGGTCACTGCCGGCGGCGAAGGTATCAACCGTTGGTTCCACGTCTGCCTGCTTGAAGGGCGTAATCGTGAAGTCCGCCGCCTGTGGGAATCCCAGGGCGTGCGCGTCAACCGGCTAAAACGGGTGCGCTTTGGCCCAGTCTTCCTTGGTCCGGAGCTGCCGGTCGGCCGCTGGCGGGAAATGGGCCAGCAAGAACTGGATACCCTGAGCGCGGAAGTCGAGCTGCAACCCATTGCCTTGCCGGGCGTCAGTCAGCAGGAAAAAGAGAAGCGCAAGCGTCAGGCGCGCAAGCCGTCGATGCATGCACCTCGGCCGGTTCGCCGCACCAAGGTCCGTCCTCAGCGCTAGGCATCCTGGCCTTGTTTGAAACAAGATTCGTCAGTTAACAAACGCTGGTTTTCTGACGAATATTTCAGGAATTTGGCGTTTTTGGCGCTAATGTCAAAAAATTGTTTCCGCGGCTTGAAACCGCAATAATCTGTCTTTAGTGTTACCCACTGGCATATATTTTGGTTGACAGTGAGGTTGGCATGCGTCCCCATCGTTCGGCGGTAAAAGATAACGTTAATAACAAAAAGCAGGCGAACAAGGGTAAGCAGAAAAAGCCGGGTAAAAGCGCTCTGGTCAGGCATCCACTGACTGCGTTGATGTTGGCTTCAGGCATGCTGCCTGGCTGGAGTTATGCCAATACCATCGAGACGGACGGCTCAACCGATACCATTGTCAATACCGACGATAATCTCACTGATATTCATACCAATACCCAGCGCGGTCGTGCCGGGTTCAACTCCTTCAATCACTTCCAGATCACCGAGGGCAATGTCGTCAACCTGCACTTGCCCGGTGCAGCCACCCACTTGGTCAATCTGGTGCATGACTCGCGCACGGTTATCAATGGCACGCTGAACAGTGTCATGGATGGCAATATTGGCGGCCATGTTATTTTTGCCGACCCCCATGGCTTTGTGGTGGGCAGCAGTGGTGTGGTCAATGTGGGTAGTCTGACTGTCAGTACTCCCAACACCAGTGAAATGGGACGTCTGCGCGACCTGGCAGAAAACGACGCCGCCTCGGTAGAAGAAGCCAATGCGCTGATTGATGACTTGCTCGCCGGTCAACTGGCCCAGGCGCCCTTGGCTGCGGACGGTAGCAATGCCATCGTGATTCAGGGCTTGGTCAACACTAATGGCTCGATCAATCTGCATGGTGCATCAGTACTGCTGGAAGCCACCGCCAACCTCAATGCCGGCAACGATACTGCGCGTGACCTGTTTGAATCGACGGTCAACACCCATGGGTTGAGTATAGGTACTGCAGCCGCCCGTGACGATGGCGGTATCCGTATTGTAGCCAACGAAGACGTAGAGATAGCCGGTGAACTGGCGGCGCTGATGGCCGATGACAGTGGCGCACAAATCCAGGTGGCTGCCGGTAAATCGGTGAGGGTCGATGGTGATGCGCAGCTGCTGGCAGACGGTGCCAATAATGCCAGTGGCGGCGAGGTCACCCTTGAAGCACCCGCTCTGACCCTGGCGGATAATGCCCGCATCAGTGTGCGCGCTGAAGGGGCTGGAAACTCAGGTGATATTACCCTTAATGCGTTCAGTGATATCAGCTGCTCTTTCTGTGATGAAAGCGCTGAAGCAGAAACGCTGGACGAGCTGAAAGATGGCATTGATGGCCAGGTCAATCCCTGGCTGGCGGCCAATCTGGGCAAGGCGAGCATTCAGATTGGTGAGAATGTCGAGCTGGATGCCGGGCATGATGAAGCAGACCAGGCCGGCTCCATTACTCTGGATGCGCTGGCCTGGAACCGTCAATTGGCCGGTTATGCCAAGGCCAGCGCGCTGGTCGAGGTCGACGGCACCCTGACTGCCGGTGATATCGATATTAACGCGGTAAGCCGGGCGCAGGTTGCCCGTGATGTGCTGGGTACTATCCTGGATCAGGATCAGCTCAAAGAGGATATCCAATAGCTGGCATCCGTTGAAGGCTGGACTGAAGAAGAGGCCCTGGCGAATGTGCTGGAAACGCTTTATGAGCCGATTCAACAGTATGCCGATGCTTTTGATCGTGATGCCTTTCTGGAGACGCCGGAAAACTTTTCCGAGCTGACGCTGCTGGTACCCAATCTGTCAGCCTACCTGGCCCACGCCGATGCGGAAGTGCGCATCGGCAGTGCCGCTAGGCTGCTGGCTGCGGGTGATCTGGCCCTGCGCGCTGAAACCGAGCGCAAGGTCGACAGTTCGACCTGGACCCTGGATACCATCGGCGAAAAAATCCCCTTTGGTTTCAGTGCTGCCTATGGCCAGTTATCTGGAGATACCCGCGTATTGGTCGAGCAGGGTGCAACTCTGGAAGCCGGTCAGGACCTTGGTCTGTTGGCGCATAGCGTCAACACGCTGAAGGTCACAGCGGAGGCGGAGAACAGCAACGATGGAGATGGTAATGCGCTGAAAACCATGGGCCTGTCCTTTGGAATGGCAATGACCGACCTGAATACCGAGGTCAAGGTCGAGCAGGGCGCACTGGTCAATGTCGGGCGCGATGTCGATCTTTTAGCCCTGACTGAACAAACCATCAGCAACACCGTCAGTTTCAAGGCCAGCGGCGATGGTGCCAGCGGTGGGCCGGCAATTGGCTTGTCCTTGCTTAATAGCGACACGCGAGCGGAATTCAGTGCCGACCTGAATGGTGCCCGCAATCTGAATGTCACCTCAGCCAATCAGATGCACGAGCATGTCAGCAAGGTCACGGTAGAAACCGGCGCGACTAAAAGCGAAGCTGATCGCATCAAGGAAAAGG
>SKFV01000140.1 GCA_007117785.1 Pseudomonas sp. | reverse complement strand
TTCAAGACCGGTGCATTCAACCACTCTGCCATCTCTCCACGGGGCGCCATAGTACCGGAAACTTCTGTCTAGTCAATGGTCTATAGAAGTATGAGGTGGTTTTTCTCCGGGTTGGTAAGCTTTGCTGACTATTCCTGGGGCCGCAGTTGGGTGGATAGCCTTGATTTGAGGCTGTTTACCGGTATGATCATGAGCAAGTTCGGGTTTAATTGGTATCGACCATCAGGGGAGTTCTCTCACATGAATGTGCAAGATCGTCAGCAAACGCTGCAACACAGTGCGGTCAACGAGGCTGAAGTCAGCAAGTTGTTCCGTAATACCTACGCGCTGCTCGCCATGACGCTGGCTTTCAGTGCGGTCGTAGCGATGGTTTCCATGGCTATGAATCTGCCACGTCCAAATATCATTATCATGCTGGTCGGCTTCTACGGCTTGCTGTTTGCTATCGCCAAGTTCCGTAATTCCGGTGTTGGCCTGGTGCTGACATTCGCGCTGACCGGCTTTATGGGTTATACCCTGGGGCCAATCCTCAATCACTACCTGGCGCTGCCCAATGGCGGTCAGCTGGTGAGCATGGCTCTGGGCATGACGGCGATGGTGTTCTTCGGTCTGTCGGCATTTGCCATCCTGACACGCAAGGACTTCAGCTTCCTGTCCGGCTTTATCATGGCCGGCTTTATCGTGCTGCTGTGCGCCATTGTGGCCAGCTTCTTCATGCAGATGAGCGGTCTGTCGCTGGCGATTTCCGCAGGCTTTGTGCTCTTCTCGTCTGCAGTTATCCTGTATCAGACCAGCGCGATCATCCATGGTGGTGAAGATAACTACATCATGGCCACGGTCACGCTCTTTGTATCTATCTACAATCTGTTCCTGAGCCTGCTGCACCTGCTGGGTATTTTCAGCAACGATTGATACCGGCTTTTCAGGGTGTTTATATCCTGAGGTATACTTCTAAGGCCCGCTTCATGCGGGCCTTATTGTTTGTTTTGAGGCGAGTCTGGATGAAATTTGCAATTGCCCTGCTCTCTGGTGCGCAAGACCCTGCGGCGCGTTCAGCGCTGGAGTTTGCCCGTGCGGTGATGGCGTCAGGTCACAGTATCAACCGGCTGTTTTTCTATCGCGATGCGGTTCAGCTGGCATCCAGCCTGGGCGTGCAGCCTCAGGATGAGTCAGACCTGGCGGCTGAGTGGCGGCAGTTTATTCAGCAGCATGAGCTGGATGCAGTCGTTTGCATTGCAGCAGCCCTGCGGCGGGGTGTGCTGGATGAGGCTGAGGCCAAACGCTGGGAGCGTATCGGAAGCAATACTGGTGCGCCCTGGGTACTCTCCGGTCTGGGTCAATGGGTAGATGCCATACAGCGGGCAGATCGGGCGGTGACCTTTGGCAACTGAGATGCAAAGCCTGTTGATTATCAGCCAGCATGCACCCTTCCAGCATGCCGCGCGAGAAGCGCTGGACCTGGCGCTGGCATCAGCGGCTTTCGGTGTGCCGGTGGGCATGTTGTTTATGAACGACGGGGTGCTGCAACTACTCAAGGGCCAGGATGCTACACAGGCGCAGCAGAAGTCACTGGCGGCCAATCTGCAGGCACTCCCCCTGTTCGGAGTGGAAGATTTGATGGTCTGTCAGCATTCACTGACCGAACGCGGTCTGCAGGTTCGACAGTGCCAGCTTGATGTACGCTCGCTCTCTGGAGCGGAAATCACCTCGCTGCTGGAACACTACGACCAGGTCGTCAACCTGTAAGGAGCCATAGGTGATATTGCATATTGTGCGCCATTCGCCGGTCAATCATCCCAGCTTCGCTAGTTGCCTGCGTTCGTTAGGTAGCCGCCAGGGCTTATTGCTGATTGAGGATGCAGCCTATGCGCTACTGCCGGGTACGGCATTCAACCAGTCCCTGCGTCTGCTGCCAAATACGGTCAACATTCATGTTATGGAAAGCGATCTGGTGGCCCGTGGTATCGCACTGGACGACTTGCCTGGCCGCATACACAAGATCAATTATCTGGATATGGTTGCCCTGTGTGCCGATCATCAGAAGGTAGTCAGTTGGTGACTGCTGTATTGGAGGTTGGCTCACGTGAAGTTGCCGTGGATGACGATGGCTTTTTGCGTAACCGTGCCGACTGGGATACCGAGGTGGCGTCAGCCTTGGCTGCAAAGGAAGGTATTGAACTGACTCCGGCGCATCTGGAGGTTATTCAGTTGCTGCGTCAGTTCCATAGCGAGTTCCAGTTGTCGCCCGCCATGCGCCCCTTGGTCAAGTATGTTGGTCTGCACCTGGGCGCAGACAAGGGCAAGAGCATCTATCTGCTACAACTGTTTCCTGGTAGCCCGGCCAAGCTGGCCAGCAAGCTTGCCGGTTTGCCGAAACCTGACAACTGTCTCTAGAGTACAAAGACAATGTGGGAAAGCCTGCAAAGTATTCTCGGTATCGTCCTGGCCATTTTCTATTGGCTGTTTACGGCGGGCGTGACATTGCGGGTGATCATCAAGCGCCGGGCGGTCAGCGCCAGTCTGGCCTGGTTGCTGGTGATCTACATTCTGCCTATTTTTGGCGCCATCCTGTATTTGATGTTTGGTGAGCTGAACCTTGGCCGACAGCGTGCTGCCCGTGCCCAGGCAATGGTCGAGCCCTATCTGGATAATCTGCATAACGGCCTGTCCAGTCATGACATTCCAATGCCCGGTGGCCAGCAATCACTGGCGGTGCATCAGTTGCTGGCACAGCGTGTTGGCATTGGTGCCTTGGGCTATGATCGATTGCAGGTGCTGGATACACCGGCGCGGATATTCGCGGGCTTGCAGGCCGGCATTGCTGAAGCCCGGGAAAGCATTCGCATAGAAACCTATATCTGGCACAACGGTGGACGTGTAGACGAACTGGCCGAGGCGCTGATTGCTGCCAGCGAGCGAGGCGTCAAGGTGTCACTCCTGATCGACCACGCTGGCAGTCGGCGCTTCTTCCGCTCACGTTGGCGCCAGCGTCTGGTTCAGGCTGGTATCGAAGTCGTGCCAGCCCTCCCCGTTCGTCTTTGGCGTGCGCTGGCCAATCGAATTGATCTGCGCCTGCACCGTAAATTGATTGTGATTGATGATCGGCTGGCCTTTACCGGGTCGATGAATATTGCCGACCCGGATTGCTTCAAACGGGGCAAGCGCGTAGGCCCCTGGATAGACACCATGCTGCGTATTGAAGGCCAGGCCGCAGCCGGCTTGTCCAAGGTATTCGCCTGGGACTGGGAGGTCGAAACCGGCCAACGCCGCTTGCCGGTTCTGCCACCCAGTGGTGATAACACCGACCACTGGCTATCAATCCTGCCTTCTGGCCCAGGCATCGGTGATGACCTTATAGGGCAGTCGGTCCTTGCCAGTATCTACCGTGCCAACCACAGTATTATTATCAGTACGCCCTACTTTGTGCCCTCGGAAGCGATCTTTGATGCGCTTTGTCATGCCGCCAAGCGTGGGGTTCGGGTACGTTTGCTGGTACCTAAGCGCAATGACTCCCTCATGGTTGGCTGGGCCAGCCGGTCCTTCTATGAGCCATTGCTGCAGGCAGGTGTGGAAATCTTGCTGTTTGAAGGCGGGCTCTTGCATACCAAGGCCATGCTGATGGATGACGAACTGGCTCTGGTGGGCAGCGTAAATCTTGATATCCGCAGCTTGCAGCTGAATTTCGAGCTGACCGTGGCGCTGTTCAATCCGGGTAGTTGTGCGGAAGTTGGCCAACTACTGGAGCGCTATTGCGCCAGTAGCCACCCACTGTCTCTGGCCCAGTGGCAGCAGCGTGGACGCTTGCCGCGCAGCCTTGAAAGACTGATGTACTTTATGAGCCCAATACTATAACTGACTGTTATAATTGGCTTTCTATCGGCAGCCAGCTGACCAGCCAGGTCATGAAACGGCGCGCTGGACTGGAGTCGGGTTCACGTGACCAGGCTTTGCCGTCAGCCAGCCACTGCAGCTCGCCCTGCTCATCCAGCACAACGCGCCAGGCGTAGTCATCATCGGTCCAGCGCACAAACAGACTGCTCATGTATTCGGCCAGCGCAGCATGCTCGACCAATACGCCGGCTTCGGTATTCAGATTTACTGAACGCGGGTCAAGGTTCAGTGAACCGATAAATACTGACTGCCGATCAAAAATGAGTTTCTTCGCGTGAAGACTGGCCAGTGAATCGCCGACAAAGGTATTGACGCGTTCATGCTGTGCGGCCAGTGGCCGCAACTCCCACAACTCGATTCCAGATTCCAGCAAGGGCTTACGGTACGGCGCGTAGCCGCTGTGCACCGCCAGGACATCAGTGCTGGCCAGTGAGTTGGTCAATATAGACACGTTTACGCCACGCTCGAGCAGGCGTTCAAACGCGGCCTGACCCTGCTCGCCAGGAATAAAATAGGCACTCATTATCAAGAGTTCGCTGTCGAGTGCGGCCGTGTGTCTCGCCAGGCTGCGAGTCAAAAAGGGCTCGCCGCTGAGCTCGCTGTGCGTATCGGCTTTTGCCGGCGGATCAAATAACCACTCGGCGGGCCCCTGGTACCAGGCCAGGCGGTTGTCCTGCAAGGCTTGAATGAAGTTGGAGTCTGCAACCGCTTCCATCAAAGGGCCACGAGCGGCCTGGCGGCGAACCGAGACCAGCTCCCGACGCAATTTCGCCAGGGCCTTATCGTCACTGCGCCGCAGGATCTTGCTGACCGGCTGCGACAGGTCATGATTCCAGAACAGATCAAAGCTTCCGCCAGCATCCCGTGCGATCGGGCCCAGACCAATGATATCGATATCCTGAAAATCCATTGGGCTCAGGGCAAAATATTCATCACCGATATTACGGCCGCCGGTAATCATCGCCACGCCATCGGCAACCAGGAGTTTGTTGTGCATGCGATGGTTGATGCGGCCGAATTCGCCTACCTTGCTCAACAGGCGGAAGGTGCGCAATTGCAAGGGATTGAACAGGCGCACTTCGATATTCGGGTGCCAGTCCAGACTGGTGATTTTGATATCGCTCAGGCCACTGCCAACGTCATCAACCAGGAGCCGCACACGAACACCACGATCAGCCGCTTGCAACAAGTGAGCAGCGATCAGCTGGCCAGTTGTGTCACCGGCATAGATATAGGTTTGCAGGTCGATACCGGACCGCGCCTGATCAATCAGATACAGGCGAGCAGCCAGGGCATCCTTGCCTTCATACAGCGGGTTGAAGGCAGACCAGACTTCCGGGGCCACCAGACGGTCATTCAGATAGCGAACCAGGGGCGCATCTTTCAGTACCGGCAGCACAAAACTGTGCGGCATCTCATGCTGCGGTAAATGTGTGGCACAGCCATATACCAGACTGGTCAGCAAGACCAGGCAGATCGCGCGAATGGTGAGCAAACCGAATCTCCCTTTCATCCGGGGTCAACATGATCCCGGCGGCTGCAGTCTAGCAGACCGCCGGGATTATGGCGTCAGGGTGATTGGCGTTCGGTCACGACCAGTTGATATTCGCTGGTACCGCCACCGCGGTGGCTGACCACGTAGCCTTGATGCGTGGGGACAAAGCCCTGAGTCAGCGCTGCACTGTAGAGTTGCCGCCAGGCTGTTTCGACCGACTGTATCGATGGGTCGAAAATCAGGCTGAGGACCTGCTGCTCGGGGATGTCACGCAGATGGAAACCCGCTGCATTGCCTGTAGCACCACTGACCGGGAAGCCGGCTTCAAAGACCAGACGGTCTTCACGGTTGGCGCGCAAGTCCGGGAAATACAGCATGAACTGCCCGTCTCTTCGCGCATTCAGCCGGGTGGTGATGGCACGCGCAATGGTTGTGGCCTGTGAAGTCAGGTTCCTTTGCATGCGGTTCGGAGCCATTTCCAGGCTACGGGTAAAAATGATGCTGGGTTCACGGGTACGCAGGCGAATCGCATAATCAACCCCGGCCTCACGAATAACAAGCTCTTCTCCGGCATGCAGGTTGGCAGTTGCCTGACGGGTAGCCGGCACAGGCTCGAAACGCTGATCACAGAGACCGCTTTGCAGACTGCTAAGCTCCTTGTTATCGAGACGCTGATTGTTGTTGAGGGCTTGGCAGACCTGGCGGCTATAACCACTCCAGGTTTCCCGCGCCCCACCGGCATCGAGCAGTTGCTGAATAACTGCCTGATCGGCCTGGTTTGCAGCAAGCAGCAAAGCGGTTTGACGACCACTGATCGCCTGTTGACGTTCCAGACCGCCAACCCCGGCACCATCAACAGAGCGGGTTTGTGCATGTACGTCAGCCCCGGCCTGCAATAACAGGCGAACGGAGTCTGCCTGATTGGCAGCGGCGGCATTCATCAGCGCTGTGCGCCCCCAACGATTGCCATGATTGACGTCGAAGCCACGACGCAGCAAGAGGTCCAGGGTTTCAGGCTGGTAAACAGCAGCAAGCAGTGCACTGTCGTCATCATCAGCCAGACCGCGTCGTTCACGACCGTAAGTCTCGGTTTCATAGTCAATAAAGTCATTGACCACGTTCAGTGGAGCGCGGTTGAGCACCACGCTGTGCAAAGTGGCAAAGTTACGCCCCTGCTCCAGTGCACCGGCTGACGGCGCCATGGCATAACGTGGGCGGTAGTTGGCAAATGGTGGTAAAGGTGCGTCTGGCAGTGCATCCGGTGCTTGCAGGTTTTCCAGGGCACGGGCAAAGGTTTCGTGGAACAGCAGATCAGCTGCCCGCTCGGCTTCGGCAGCATTCATTCCTTGATCGGCGAACATGACCTTCAGTTCCTGGTGCGCCGGCTGCAGCATGGGCATCAAACGGCGATAAAACGCTTTGTTGTTGATATTGCGCTCGGACCATTGGAACAGGGCTTCCAGCGCAGCATCCTGGCGTTGACGCACTGCGGCTTCGCGGCCGAACCGCTGCCACTCATCGGCACCCAGCAGTGGCAGGTTGAGCAAGGTCCACTGGTGTTCCAGCCACAATTGATGATTATCTCGCCGCTCGTGCTGGGCAAAGGCCGCCAGGGGCTGGCCGCGCAATTCATCCAGCATCTCCTGCAATTGGGTATACACCGGCAGGCCGGCCAGCGTGTTGAAACGCGGCGGCGTCAGATAGGTGCGCATCAAACACTGGGGTTCCAGCTGGCTGCCCTGCAGCCGGTAGACCCCGGCAAAAGCCGACTCACCCCGTGCAGCCGGCGAATAGAAACCCCAGGTTTCGTTGACCAGCAGCAAGGTCTGGCCTCGCCACTCGAACAGCTCCAGCCGGCCATAGTCACCGGTTTGCGAGGATGATGCATGTGCCCGACCACCATAGTTCGGCAAGGTAGCGACCCAGGTCGGCAAGTCACGGTCATCAAAGATCAGCTCATCATTCAGGGTCAGCCCGCGGCTGCGCACCTGATAGCCAGCCATCAGGCCGGGTGTGTAACTGTCAATCCGGTAGCTGCGCCCATCCCGCTCCAGTCGCTGTTCATCACCATCGCTGGAAGCCAGCAGTCGGGCCCCTGGAATCTCGGATGCATTGGGCATGCCCTGAGCTTGTAACTGCTCATTCAAATTGGCATGCAAGGGCTCACAGACCTCGGCATTGCGGTTGTCGGCCATGCGGTACTCCGCGTAACTCGCCATCGCATGTCGGCTCTGATTGCCGCGTGGCTCTGCCTGAGGCCATTCCCGTAGCTGACCCAGCCGGCGTTGGTGCTGCATGGTCAAACAGGCTTGCTGTTGTGGATTACCGTCGATCTGGGTGCCGGTTTCCGGAGTAATGGAGCAGACATTACCCAGGCTGGTGCCCCACAGGCGTTGATTGCTGTCGAGCAGCAGGCGACCGGGCAAATCCAGTGCCAGACGCAACTCACGGTAGTGCTCGGTAACCTGACGCTCCAACTGCGACAGGCTATCACTGGCACAGATTTGCCGGTGCACTGAAGGCAAGGCACCGGTACAGGCAAAACTGGCCTGAGTAGAGGGACGCTCCTGCAATGTTCGCGGTGCCGGCTCACTCGGGGGTGGCGGTGGCGGCGTTGCACATGCACTCAATAGCACGGCACAGGCCAGCAAGGTCAGGTGATTTCGGTTGGCAGCAAACATGGCGTACCTCTGCATTGAGCCTGGAATTATTTGATGAAAATGGCGGTGCCGTAAATGATGTAGCTTTGCGCGCCCTGATTTGGCGGTGGCGGGAACGGCGCGGCTTGCAGAATCGCGCGTTCCGCAGCTGCATCGAGCAGGTCGTCACCACATTTATTGATTTCATAGGACACAATCGCCCCATTGGCATCCACGGTTATCTCGTAAGGGATGTAGCACTGGCGTTTGAAGTCATTCGGATCACCGTCATAACCGGGCGGCGGCGCATAGACCGACCCTTCCGGGCGTTCCAGGCGGGCAATAACCCGGTTGGTCACTGTTTCAGCGTAACCGGAAGGTGCCATTCGCGCCCGTTGCGAAG
>SKFV01000186.1 GCA_007117785.1 Pseudomonas sp. | reverse complement strand
GGCGCTCAGGGGGATCTGCTGGTTTTCCCAGCGACTGCTCTGGTTGTTGATGAACCGGTGCAGGTCGGCCAGATGATCTTGCAGCGCTTGAGTGGCCTGGCGGCCGGGGAACCAGATGGCGAATTCATCGGCCGGCATCCGGTATATCTGTGCGTTGCTCCAGGGCGGGTTATTGTCTATGAAATCGCGCACGCTGCTGGCCAGCTCCTGGATGATGTGATCTCCACAGGGGTGGCCATAGACATCGTTGATTTCCTTGAAAGCATCCAGGTTGAGCAGTATCAGTGAGCCTTGATTGCGCTTGCCCAGGTCCAGCAGCAGCCGCGCCCGGTTGGGCAGACCAGTCAGACTGTCGGTATACAGGTTATGCAGCTGGCGCAAGGTGCCGGCGACCATGAACAGAATAATGCCGGAGAGCAGCAGCAGTACGCTGCCAATGCCGAGCACAATGCGCAGGTTGCTTTGCCGCATTGGCGCGAGAACGGCATCGATTTCGGTTTGCGGTACACCAATGCCGAATACCATGCCGGCGCGTGTGGTCGAGAAGAACAGGGCATAGTCGGTATCGTTGAGTTGCAAGCGATCCTTTTGCATCGGAGCCAGCAATTCGCGCTCCGAGAGTACAACCATGCTGCTGGTCTCAACCTGATGCTGGTGTAACTCAAGGTCGGTAATCGCGCCCATCAATTGTTGTGCCTGCGGCGTATCCGCCAGTGCAAGGCTGCTCAGGTTGCGATTTTCACTATCCAGCAGAAAAGCAAAGGTACTTGGCGTTACTTCAACGCGGCTGACCAGGCGAATGATGTCATCAGCACGCCAGTCAGTGCTGGCAATGCCCAGCCAGTTGCCGTCACGGTCCTTGAGTGGTGTGCTCAGACTGATGACCACGGCATCGCTGCGGCTGCGGTAGTAGGCCGGGGTCCAATGCAGGGCAGGTTGTTCCTGGGAGGCCTGCAACGTTTCTCGCAGCCGACGATAGCCTCTGCTCTGGTGCCAGCCGCTGCTCTCATCGTCAATCAGGATCTGCTCACCGGCACGATAGGCAAACAGACTGAAGGGGCTGTTGCGCACTGCGGAATGGCTGTCAAACAGCAGGCTGGCGCCGAAGGCATCCGGAAAGTCCGCCAGGGTGGCTTGCAGCATCTGTTGCAAGTCTGTTTGGCTACCCCCCAGGGTTTGCCATTGTTCGGTCAGGCGGGCCAGGTCGCGGGTGTTTTCTTCCATCATGCTGTGATGGCTGTTGATGCGGTCAAGGTTGGCGTGGAAGGTGTCGGCAATCTGCCGCTCCCGCAGTTCGGTCATTGCTTGCTGGGCAAAATTGAGATTGAGGCTGGACATCAACCACATGCCGATAATGAACAGCAGCACCAGCAGGCCCAGCACCAGCAATATGCTGTGACGGACATTGACCGGGCGCGGTTGTACTTTCATCGTGGCATCTGGCTGTGGTCGGCACGAATACGGTTCTGTGCGCTGGCAAGTTGTTCACTGCTCAGTTGGGCAGCGAGTTGCTCAGCCGGTGTTTTCGCTGAAGCTTCACCAGCCAGCAGAGCCAGGCTGTACCAGATATAAGCTTGTTTGGCGTCCGCTGGGCCATCCTGGCCCCGGGCAAAGCTTTCTGCCAGTCGCATCTGGGCAGTGGTTGAACCCTGACGAGCGGCGCGGGTCAGCCACTTGCGGGCTTCACCGACCTCGGCATTCGGGTTCTCCAACAGGTTATCTGCCAGGGCCAGTTGCGCTTCCACATGCTGCTTTTCTGCCGCCTGTAGCCAGAAGCTGCGGCTACGTGACGGGTCAGCGGTGGTGCCCTGACCACGATGATAGGCCTGGCCAGTGGCGTATTGGGCGGCTGGCAGGCCCTGTGCGGCGGCAGCCTTGAGCCAGTTCAGGGCTGATTCCTCATCCTGACTGCCACCCAGGCCATTTTGCAGCAGTTCGGCATAGAGCAATTGCCCGGGGGCATGTCCCTGCTGGGCGGATTGCTGCGCCCATTCGCGCGCGCTGGCATAGTCCTGGTCGGTTCTAGCCAGGCTGGCTAGATGGTGCTGGGCTTTGGCATCACCGGCGGCGGCAGGCTGGTCACAATTGTCGCGGGCGCGTTGCAGGTTGCGAATGGTGAAATACAGATAGCAATTGTTGATCTGGCGGCGGCTGACCGCGCGATCCAGTGGTGCATCCGGGGTTACCTCGGGTTGGGGTTGCCTTGCTGCCTGATTGGCCTGACGCTCAACGGCAAGGGCCTGCTCAACGCGTTCGGCAAAGACACTGACATCGTCCGGACAGGAGAACAGGTAGCCGCGCCGGTAGCGGCGCAGGTTCTCGGTGGTGGCCGCTCTACCTCGGTACTGCCGGGCGATTTCAGCGCAACGGCGGTCACGCTCGGCAGCTACCTTGTCGAGGTGGCTGACGTAACGGCTGTCATCTTCATGTTCTTCAAGATAGCGGGTCAAAGGATCGATGTAGGGTTGTGCGAACAGTTCGGCTACCTCGGCTTCTCGCTCGCTTTCCCTGGCCGGGCTACCAAGAAGTTCACCCGAGCGGCTGAACAGGGCGCTGGAGCGATCAACCATGGTCTGCCTTTCGGGCAGGCTGCCACAGCCGGTCAGCAGGGCCATTAGGCTGATTGCCAGAGGCACGTAACGCAGGGTCATCAAGTCTCGTCTCAGTAAGCCCGTCAAGCATGGGCACAGTCATATCATCTCAGCATATCATTGCCTTTCTATCAGCGGCAGCCTGCCGCACTGATTGCCCGGCAAAAAATTTCCACAAACTGGAACGCTTCTTGCTGAATACCTTGAAAAGATGATTCGCGCGTCAACATTTTGATGGGGAAAGGACAGGGCATGGCAGTCGATCGCTCACGAGCGCTGGGAAATATGTGGAGTGGCATGGCCGCATTGCGGCATGGCAGCCTCGGCGTGCCGATTCTGCTGCTGGTGATACTCGGCATGATGATGTTGCCGATGCCACCCTTCCTGCTGGATACCTTCTTTACTTTCAATATTGCGCTGGCGCTGGTGGTGCTGCTGGTCTGTGCCTATGCCTTGCGCCCCCTGGATTTTGCTGTCTTTCCGACCATTCTGCTGGTTGCCACCCTGTTGCGTCTGGCCTTGAACGTAGCCTCTACCCGAGTGGTACTGCTCAACGGCCATGAAGGTGGTGACGCTGCCGGCAAGGTGATTCAGGCCTTTGGTGAAGTGGTGATTGGCGGGAACTATGTCGTCGGTCTGGTGGTGTTCGCCATTCTGATGATCATCAACTTTGTGGTGGTGACCAAGGGTGCCGGGCGTATTTCCGAGGTTAGCGCCCGTTTTACCCTGGACGCCATGCCAGGCAAGCAGATGGCGATTGATGCTGATCTGAACGCCGGCATCATCAATCAGGAAGAGGCCAAACTGCGCCGTCAGGAAGTCGCTCAGGAAGCTGATTTCTATGGCTCCATGGACGGTGCCAGCAAGTTCGTTCGCGGTGATGCAGTGGCTGGTCTGCTGATTCTGGCAATCAATATCATCGGTGGTCTGGCCATCGGTATGGCGCAGCATGATCTGGCCTTTGCTGAAGCCGGGCGTATCTATGTATTGCTGACCATCGGTGACGGTCTGGTGGCGCAGATTCCCTCGCTGCTGCTGTCGACCTCAGCTGCCGTCATGGTTACCCGGGTATCGACCTCCGAAGATATGGGCCATCAGGTCCAGCGTCAGATGTTTGCTTCGCCAAAGGCGATGGCGATTGCCGCCGGCATTCTGATCGTCATGGGTCTGATTCCGGGTATGCCGCACTTTTCGTTCCTGTCACTGGGCTTTCTGGCAGCGGGTGCAGCTTACTGGATTGCGCAGAAGCAGAAAGCCAAGGTGGAGGTCGCCGCAGAGGTCGAGCGCAAGGAAGCGGAAGTGCCTGCCTTGCAGAAGCCGGAAACCCGCGAGCTGGGTTGGGATGACGTTACCCCGGTGGACATGCTCGGGCTGGAAGTCGGCTATCGTCTGATTCCACTGGTTGATCGCAATCAGGGTGGTCAGTTGCTGGCGCGGATCAAGGGCGTACGCAAGAAGCTGTCGCAGGACCTGGGCTTTCTCATGCCCTCGGTCCATATCCGTGACAATCTGGACCTGGCCCCGAACGTCTACCGCATAACCCTGATGGGTGTTGGGGTGGCCGAGGCCGAGGTATACGCCGATCGCGAGCTGGCGATCAATCCGGGCCAGGTGTTTGGCGAGATCAAGGGGATTGCCGGCAAGGATCCGGCCTTTGGTCTGGAAGCGGTGTGGATCGAGACCAACCAGAAAGATCAGGCGCAGTCGCTGGGTTATACCGTGGTTGATGCCAGCACCGTGGTCGCTACCCACTTGAACCAGATTATGCACAAGCATGCCCATGAGCTGCTGGGGCATGAAGAGGTACAGCAGTTGTTGCAGGTGCTGGCCAAGGCCTCACCCAAGCTGGCGGAAGAGCTGGTGCCGGGCATTATCTCGCTGTCAGGGTTGCTCAAGGTCTTGCAGGGTTTGCTGCAGGAACAGGTGCCGGTGCGCGACATTCGCACCATCGCCGAGGCGATCGCCAATCAGGCCAGCAAGAGTCAAGATCCCGGCGCGTTGATTGGCGCCGTGCGCATCGCTTTGTCGCGCTCAATCGTGCAAGGCATTGTCGGGCTTGAGGTTGAGCTGCCTGTGATCACGTTGGACCCCAAGTTGGAACAGATGTTGCTACAGAGTATTCAGAAGGCAGGACAGGGTGGTGAAGACGGCATCATGCTGGAGCCGGGAATGGCAGAAAAACTGCAGCGTTCTCTGGCTGAAGCGGTTCAGCGTCAGGAGATGCAAGGCAAGCCGGCGATATTGCTGGTGGCCGGTCCGGTACGCAACATGATGGCCAAGTTTGTTCGCTACGCCGCGCCAAGTACCTATGTACTGTCCTACCAGGAAATTCCCGACAACAAGCAGGTCACTATCGTGGCCACCGTCGGGCAGAATTGAGCATAACGGGTGAGGTCAGCCATGAAAGTTAAACGTTTCTTTGCCGCCAACATGAGTCAGGCGATGAAGCAGGTCCGCGACGAGCTGGGCCCGGAGGCTTCGATCATCGGCAACCGCCGGGTAGTTGGTGGCATTGAGCTGACCGCCGCGCTGGATTACGAGCCGGTGCGGATTACTCCGCCAACCCCGGGCCTTGACCGCGAACTGAAAAAAACCCGTGAGCAACTGGTTACTGCGCGGGCGCGGCTTGATGCTGGCGAGCGCAGCAATGACAGCCCGGTGGTCAACCGCCAGATGTTTGGCGACAGCATGCGCGAGGCGGCGGAAAGCGGTTCGGCCGAAGCCCGCGAGTTTCTCGCCCGCCTGCAGCAGGAAGCCAGTGAGCCCTATATTGCTCCCATGCCCAAGCCGGCCAAACCAGCCGCTGCTGCATACAGCGAACAGGCGGCGGCCAGTCCTGGTGACAGCTCAGGCATGCAGGCTATGCAAGCGGAGCTGGCTGGCCTGCGTCAATTACTTGAAGTACAGCTGGGTGGCATGGCCTGGGGTCAGATCAACCAGCAACAGCCCAAACAGGCTACGCTATGGCGCAAACTGACCCAGCTGGGCTTGCCTGCCGAGCTGTCGCAGCAACTGATGACCAAGGTGGCGGATATTGCCGATCAGCGTCAGGCCTGGCGTTTACTGTTGGCCCATCTGGCTCACAGCCTGCCGACCACTGAGGGTGATCTGGTCGACAAGGGCGGTGTGGTTGCCCTGGTCGGCCCGACCGGTGCCGGCAAGACCACTACTCTGGGCAAGCTGGCGGCGCGCTATGTGCTCAAGCACGGTAGTCAGCATGTAGCCCTGGTGACCATGGACACCTACCGGATTGGCGCACATGAACAGCTGCGTACGCTGGGACGTATCCTTAACGTGCCGGTTCGTGTGGTTGATGAACGGAACAGCCTGGGTGATGTGTTGGCGGATTTCTCTTCCAAACGTCTGGTGTTGGTGGATACTGCGGGCATGCATGGGGACGATCCCGAGCTGCACAGCCAGCTTAACGAGTTGGCGCAGCAGGGCCGCTCGGTACAACCTTTGCTGGTGCTACCGGCTACTAGCCAGTATCGTGTCCTCAAAGCGGCCTGGCACAGTTACAAGCGCTGCAGCCTGGCGGGTTGTGTATTGACCAAGGTCGATGAGGCAGCGACCCTGGGGGAAGGGCTGGGTCTGGCCATTGAAGTGGGTTTGCCGTTAGCCTATCTGGCCGATGGCCAGCGCATCCCGGATGATATCAGTCAGGCCGTTGGCCATAAGCTGGTCAGCCGAGCGGTCAGCCTGGCCAGTGAGGAAACCCCGGCAGATGCCACCATGGCTGATGTTTTTGCCGGTATACTGAATAGCCAGCGTGCTGGTTGAAGACAACACAGATTAAGGTAAGCAGCGAGATGGCGAGCAATCATCCGGTTCAGGTTATCGCAGTCACAGGTGGTAAAGGCGGCATCGGCAAAACCAATGTGTCGGTTAACCTGAGCCTGGCCCTGGCTGAGCTGGGCCGCAGGGTCGTTTTGCTCGACGCTGACCTTGGGCTGGCTAATGTCGACGTGCTGCTGGGGCTCAAGCCCAAGGCCACGCTGGTGGATGTGCTTGACGGTACCTGCGAGCTGCGCGATGTACTGATTGATGGCCCGGGCGGTATTCGCATCGTCCCGGCCGCGTCGGGAGCTGCACGCATGGTTAACCTGCAGCCGCAGGAGCACGCTGGGCTGATCCAGGCCTTCAGTGACATCGGCCAGAACATTGACGTACTGATTGTGGATACTGCGGCGGGCATCAGTGACTCGGTCATCAGTTTTGTGCGCGCTGCCCAGGAAGTACTGGTAGTCGTATGCGATGAACCGACCTCGATTACCGATGCCTATGCGCTGATCAAACTACTGAACCGTGACCATGGCATGACCCGTTTCCGGGTTTTGGCGAATATGGTGCATACGCCGCAGGAAGGTCGCTCGGTTTTTGCTAAGCTGACTAAAGTGACTGATCGCTTTCTGGACGTCGCCCTGCAATATGTTGGCGCTGTTCCCTACGACGAGTCTGTGCGCAAGGCTGTGCAGAAACAGAAAGCGGTTTATGAAGCCTTTCCGCGCAGCAAGGCCTCGATTGCCATTCGGGGCATTGCGCAAAAGGTAGATAGCTGGCCGTTGCCAGCCAACCCGCGCGGGCATCTGGAGTTCTTTGTCGAGCGTTTGGTAAGACGGACCGGATCAGATTCATGATGGCATCGGCTGGCGGGGTGAGCATGTATACGCGAGCGCAACATAATAATAATTATCAGGATCAGTTGGTGGAACAATTCGCCCCTTTGGTCAAGCGTATTGCTTATCACCTGCTGGGCCGTTTGCCTGCCAGTGTTCAGGTCGATGACTTGCTCCAGGCCGGCATGATTGGTTTGCTCGAGGCATCGCGCAAATTCGATCATGGCAAGGGCGCCAGTTTCGAGACATATGCCGGCATCCGCATCCGCGGAGCCATGCTGGACGAGGTGCGCAAGGGTGATTGGGCGCCGCGATCCGTTCACCGCAACTCACGTATGGTCAGTGAGGCCATTCGCGCCGTAGAGTCCCGCCTGGGTCGTGACGCTAAAGATCATGAAGTTGCGGCCGAACTAGACGTAAGTGTTGATGATTATTACGCCATGCTCAACGATACGGCCGGTAGTCGGCTGTTCAGTTTTGACGACCTCCTGGCTGCCGGTATGCCAGCAGAGTCAGTCGGAGAGGAAGGTCCGTTTGACGGCCTGCGTGACGAGCGTTTTCGCATGGCTCTGGTTGAAGCTATCGATAGTTTGCCGGAGCGTGAGCGTTTGCTGCTGTCGCTGTATTACGACGAAGAGCTGAATCTGAAAGAGATCGGCGCCGTGCTCGGGGTCAGTGAATCCCGGGTCAGCCAGCTCCACTCGCAGTCGGCTGCCCGCTTGCGGGCACGCTTGTCGGGGTGGCACGGCGATTGATCATTGGTTCCACCTGCGCACCATGCGCAGGGATTATTTTCGTCGCTATCGGCAGCGCTGTTGCAGCAAGTCCGGTAGACTGACGGCTGGATTATTAACCGGCTTGTTTGGCCAATAACAATGGGTAGGCGGGGCAGAGCAGCCGCTGATTTCCTGGTTTGTACGGAGGTCGACTTGGACAAGAACATGAAAATTCTCATTGTTGATGATTTTTCAACGATGAGACGGATTATCAAGAACCTGTTGCGCGACCTCGGGTTCACCAACACCGCTGAGGCCGATGACGGCACGTCGGCGTTGCCGATGCTGCAAAGTGGCAGCTTTGATTTTCTGGTCACTGACTGGAACATGCCGGGCATGAGCGGCATTGATCTCTTGCGCGCAGTCCGCGCTGACGACAGGCTCAAACACTTGCCGGTGTTGATGGTGACGGCTGAATTATTAATCGGCTTGTTTGGCCAATAACAATAGGTAGGCGGGGCAGGCTAGCCGCCAGATTCCTGGTTTGTACGGAGGTCGACTTGG
>SKFV01000294.1 GCA_007117785.1 Pseudomonas sp. | reverse complement strand
GCCGACATCACCGGCACCGAAATTTACCGACCGGAAACCGCCAGCTTCAGTTTTCAGCAGGGGCCGATTTTCAATCACCTGGTTCTGGCTGATGAGATCAACCGCGCGCCCGCCAAGGTGCAATCTGCGCTACTGGAATCCATGGCCGAGCAGCAGGTGAGTATAGGCCGGGCCACCTGGCCCTTGCCCGAGCTGTTTATGGTCATGGCGACGCAGAACCCGATTGAACAGGAAGGTACCTACCCCTTGCCGGAAGCCCAACTGGACCGCTTTCTGATGCATGCCAGAATAGGCTTCCCCGACGCAGGGCTGGAGCGGCAAATACTCCGCTTTGCCCGTGGCGAAGCCCAGGGCCAGGAACCGGTCATGGCGCAACGGGTCAGCCAACAACAAATTCTCGCGGCGCAACAGGAAGTGCTGGCGCTGTATATGGCCGATGCAGTCGAGGAGTACCTGATTCAACTGATCATGGCGACCCGTCTTCCGCAGGAGTACCACGAACAACTCGCCGAATGGATCGAGCTAGGTGCCAGCCCGCGCGCCACCATTGCGCTGGATCGCTGCGCGCGCGCCCATGCCTGGCTGGCCGGGCGTGATTTTGTCAGCCCCGAGGACGTCCAGGCTGTAGTACACGATGTGTTGCGCCATCGCCTGCTGTTGAGCTTCGAGGCCGAAGCCAGTGGCGTCAATACCGATCAGGCAATCACCCTGTTACTCGACTCGGTAGCGGTGGTCTGAGCTATGCAGGAAACCGCCGCACCGGGTGTTCTGGTCAGCCTGACCGAGCTGTTGGAGGCGCGTCTGCAGTGCCGCGAATTACCTGTGTTCAGCAGCCCGCAGCGCAGTGGCCGTCAGCGCGGCAAACAGCGTGCGCGACTGCGTGGGCGAGGCGTTGACTTTGATCGTGTGCGCATCTATCAGCCCGGCGACGATATGCGCAGTATCGACTGGCGCGTGACCGCACGCACCGGAGCCGTGCATACCAAAATTTTCAACGAAGAACGCGAACGCCCGGTGTTCATTCTTTGTGAGCAGAGCAGCCGCTTGTTTTTCGGTAGCCAATTGCAGTTCAAGTCAGTGCTTGCGGCCGAGTGTGCAGCATTGATTGGCTGGGCTGCGCTGGCCAATAATGACCGTATCGGCGGGCTGGTGGTTAATGATCAGCAGTGCCGGGAAAGCCGACCACGCCGCAATCGACATGCCTTGATCAATCTGCTTCGCCTGATACATCAGGCCAATCATCAGCTAGCTGACATCAACCCACAGAGCCTGCCCGAGCAGCGCCCAGAGCCGGTCAATCTGGCGCTGCGCCACGCCCGCGAGATCATGCGGCCCGGCAGCATTCTGTTTGTCCTCTGCGACCACAGCGCCATCAGTCGCCTGGACCAGGGCCAGCTCGGCATGCTTGCCGCGCACAATGAAATCGTGCTGCTGCCACTCAGCGACCCGCTAGAAGCCGAGCTACCCGCTGGGATCTGGGATTTCACTGACGGTAACCAGCAGTTCCAGTTCGACAGCCGCGAAGCCCAAGTGCGCTACCGCTATAAGGCCGAACATATGGCCCGGCAACAGCAGTGGCAAAAACTGGCAGCTCGGCTGCATAGCCATTTATTACCGCTGATCACCGGCACGCCGGCGCTGGCGCAACTCAGCTTGTTGCTGACCGGTCACCTGCCGAGGCATGCGTCATGAGCAGCCCTTTGCAACAGGCGCTTATCCCGCCCGTGCAGCCCGAGCCTGTTTCTTTCTGGCCCTTGGCGCCTGGCTGGTGGCTGCTAATGCTAGTGCTGGCGATGATGGTCGCCCTGCTGATCATTAGCGCCAGCCTGCTGCGGCAGCGCCAGAAACACCAACACGAGATTGCCCGTTGGCTGGATGCAGTCGACCCTGGTTTACCCGATGGTCTTTGGCTCAGCGCGCTCAACAACATACTCAAGCGGGCTTGCAAACAGCAGGGCCAGCACAAAGCCATGCTTTACTACGGCAATGACTGGTTGGATTATCTCTGTGCGCGCTACCCGCATGCCCAGCGCGACCTGTTGCAACCACTGGCTGACGGGCACTACCAGCCGGGCATGCAGCTGGATCTGCTGCAACGCCAGTTACTGCTGCAGGAATTGCAGCGCTGGCTGAGGCACACCCATGGTTGAATTCGCCTGGCCGCTAGCCTTCTTGCTGCTACCGCTGCCGTGGCTGTTGCGTAGCCTGATGCCGCCGCTGCGTAAACCAGCTACCGCGTTAAGGGTGCCTTTCCTTCAGCGTCTGCATACCCTGCCCGCAAGTAACAGCTATAGCAGCAGTGGGCCAGCCTGGCCGTATATAGTGATCTGGACCTTGCTGATAGTCGCTCTGATGCGCCCGGAACTGCCCGGCGAGCCACTGCCCCAGACGGTCAGTGGCCGTGACATCATGCTGGCCGTCGACTTGTCCGGCAGTATGGCCTTCCGTGATATGCACCTGGATGGCGAAGAGATCGACCGACTGACCGTATTGAAAAAACTGCTGGATGATTTTATCCAGCGGCGCGAGGGTGACCGTATAGGGCTGATTCTGTTTGCTTCGGAGGCCTATGTGCAGGCACCCCTGACCCACGACCTGACTACCGTCCGGCAATGGCTGGACGAAGCCTTTATCGGCCTGGCCGGTCGGCAAACCGCCATGGGTGACGCCATGGGACTGGCCATCAAGCGACTGCAGGACCAACCCAGTCAGAACCGGGTATTGATGCTGATTACCGACGGCGCCAATAACGCCGGACGCTTGCTGCCGATGCAAGCCGCACGCTTGGCCGCTGCCGAGGAGATCCGTATTTTTACCATCGGTGTCGGCTCGGAGAACCCCATGTCCGGCAGTCTCGAAGGTCTCTTCAGCTTCAGGGCAGACCCGTCGATTGATCTCGACGAGGCCACTCTCACCGATATCGCCCTGCTCACCGGCGGTGA
Organism: Pseudomonas sp.; assembly: GCA_007117785.1. Lineage (GTDB taxonomy): Bacteria > Pseudomonadota > Gammaproteobacteria > Pseudomonadales > Pseudomonadaceae > Halopseudomonas. Next base: position 5,561 of record SKFV01000294.1, on the reverse strand, counting down.
GTACTTCCGCGCCAGTGACAGTCAAAGTCTGCAAGCCATCTATCAACGGATTGGCCAGTTGGAGCCGGCATTGAGGCAGACCCGCCCTCTGCGCAGTGTCACCGCGCTCTATCAGTGGCCCCTGCTGGCCGCCCTGCTGATCGGCTTTGTTCTTGCCGGACGCCATGTCCACGTGGAGGCCAATCATGCCTGACAGCCTGCTTGGCCTGACGCTGCTGCGGCCCTGGTGGTTATTGCTCTGGCTCCCTGCCATCTGGCTGGCCTGGCGCCTGTACCGCAACCACCGCAGAGGGCAACAATGGCAGCGTGTGATCAGCCCAAAACTGCAGCCTTGGCTGCTGCAACAACCGGACACCCGGCAACGCCGAGGGCGCTATTGGCTAATAGGTCTCGGCTGGTGCCTGGCCGTACTGATCCTGAGTGGGCCCGCCTGGGAAACCGAAGACCACAGATTGCTGAATGATCGCTCGGCACTGGTTATGGTGCTGGATGTATCACGCCAGATGCTGGCCAACGACTTGCCACCCAACCGGCTGAAACTGGCGCAACGCAAGATTCATGACATCAGCCAGCGGCATGCCGATAGCCAGCTTGGCCTGATTGCTTTTGCCGGTAGTGCCCACCGCGTCACCCCTCTGACCACCGATGCGCAAACCCTGCGCGCCATGGTCGACGGTCGGCATCCGGATATGATGCCGCGTGACGGCCAGCGTCTGGATCTGGCGCTGGAACTGGCGCGAGCAACTCTCGACCAGCTGCCTCCCGACAGCTCACGCCTGCTGCTGATCACCGCCGGACTTCCTGCAGAGCAACAAAGCCTGCTGCAACAGCAGGCCAGCGAGCTCGGCTCACGGCTGATCATTCTCGGTGTGGGCAGTGCCGATGGTGCTCCGCTGCCCTTGCCCGAGGGTGGTTTTATGCGCGATGAGGACGGCCGCATCCTGCTATCGCGGCTGGACGCACCGGCATTAGCCTCGCTCGCTCGCCGTCATGGCGCCGGCTACCATGGCCTGACCCTGGACGACAGCGATATCGACTACCTGCTGAGCGACCTGTTCCAGAGCGGAGAACGCAGCACGGATCACAGTCGCCGGCTGGCCGATCAAGGGCATTGGCTATTGCTCTTGCTGCTACCGCTGGCCGCACTGGGTGCCCGTCGCGGGCTACTGGTGGTGCTGCTCGGCGTGCTCTGGCTACCCACACCTGCTGCTGCCAGCTGGTGGCAGGATCTGTGGCAACGACCGGACCAACAGGCCATGCAGTTGCTGACAGAGGGACAACCCGCAGCAGCTGCCGAACGCTTCGAGCATCCTGCCTGGCGTGCCTGGGCCTGGCATGCCGAGGGGGACTATGCGCGCGCCGCAGCAGCTTGGGCGCGATTGATTGCACAAGCACCCGACAACCCGGATTACCACTTCAACCACGGCACCTCGCTGGCGCTGGCAGGCCGCTATACGGCCGCACTGGAAGCCTTTGAACAGGCCCTGACCCGGGCACCCAACCATCAGGCGGCAAGACACAACCGGGCCCGGGTCGAGGCCTACCTGGAAAGCCTGCAACAGGACAGCGAGCCGGACCCGCAAGAACAGACAACCGATGCCGAGCGCAATGATGAACAGCCAGACGCCGCCAGTGGCAATGGCCAGAACACTGCCGAGACGCTTCCTGACCCTGTTACTCCGACAGACGACGGGGACGGCACCAGCGACACTGAGAGATCAGCGCCGAGCGCCAGCCCTGCAACACCGGAGACAGCAACGGACAGCAGCGAGCCCACCACCGCAGACACACCGGCAAGCACAGCCGGTCAACCTGCGCGCAGCCTGACGCGCGAACAGGAGGCTCAGCGCCGCTGGTTGCAGGAAATCGACGATAATCCCGGGGAGCTGCTTCGCCGCAAGTTCCGCCACGAATACCAACTGATGCAGGAATCACCATGATCATGCTCCGCTACCTGCTGCTGGCACTACTGAGCCTGAGCTGGGTCAATCAGGCATTGGCGCTGGAAGCCAGCGTCGATCGCACCCGCATGCAGTTGGGTGACAGCCTGGAACTGACCCTGGAAAGTGCCGCCAGCAACCGCACTGCGCGCCCTGATTTGAGTGAGCTGGAAGATGCTTTCGAGGTACGCGCCAGCCGCCAAATGAGCCTGGTCAGTCAACAGGATGGGCGCACACAACCGGTTACCCGCTGGATCATTACACTGCGCCCACGGGAAGCCGGTTATCTGGAAATACCCTCGCTTACCGTCAACGGACAACAGAGCGAGCCCATCAGTCTGATGGTACTCACCGCCGACCAGGCAGCCATGGACACCGCCATCGAGCTCGCACCCATTTTCATTGACAGTGAAATCGATAACGAATCCCCCTATGTTCAAGCGCAAGTATTGCTCACCCTGCGCATCTTTCATTCGGTATCCCTCTATGACGACTCCACACTCACTGGCCTGGATATTCCCGGCGCCCGCGTTGAACGCCTGGGCGAACCGCTCAACTACGAGCGGGTAATTGGCGGCGTACGCCATGGCGTCATCGAGGCCCGCTATGCCATCTATCCCCAGCACAGCGGCCTGCTGGAGATTCCAGCGCAGCTATTCAGCGCCACCATACTGGTGCCCCGTGACCCCAGCGAACAGTTCTCGGCACGCACCGGCCAACTGATGCAGGTACGCTCACCCACTATCCAGCTTGACGTGCAACCCATCCCCGATACCTTTCCCGCTGATGCCCAATGGCTGCCTGCCCGTCAACTCAGTCTGCAACAACACTGGCAACCTGATCCGGGGCAGGACCTGCTTATCGGAGAACCCCTGACCCGAACCCTGCGCATCCAGGCCAGTGGTGTGCTTGCCAGCCAACTGCCAGGGCTCAACCACCTGGGAGCCAATGCCGATCCGGCCCTGCGTCTGTATGCTGACCAACCACATCTGGACACCGAATTTTCCCCACAGGGGGCAAACGCCGAACGCGAAGACAGTGCTGCTATCGTTGCTCAGCAAAGTGGGGAATACCTGCTCGACGGGCTGACCCTGCAGTGGTGGGATATTGATAATGACCGTCTGCAAACAGCCCGCCTTGACCCACAAGGCATCCGGGTCAAAAGCACAGACAGTTTTCTTGCCGACGGCCCAAAGGCGGCCCCCGGCGAACCGGCATATCCAGCCGTGTTGTTATGGCCCTGGCAACTGCTCAGCCTGGTCCTGGCACTCATGCTGGCTGCTACTGGCTGGCTGCTCTGGCGCACCCGCCGTCAACTGCAAGAGTTCGGTCTTGACAGCGATGACAACGACACTGGCGAGGATGCCGACAACAACCCACTGGCCGATCTGCAGACAGCCTGCCGACATAATCAGCCGGGCGACGCACGTAAAGCCCTGGAAGCCTGGGCCAAGCAGCAGGACAGCGAGGGTTTGCTCAACCTGAGCCAGGATCATCCAGAACTGGGCGAGGCACTGGAACACCTGAATGCGACGCTGTTTGGTCAGAACCCGGATGCCTGGCGTGGCAAGCAACTATGGCGAGCAGTGCGCCGGGTTATCCAGGAACAGCGCAGTGAAACCGAGGCCGACAACTCTGAACTGCCTGCACTCTATCCCAAGGTGTAAGGCAAGAGACACTGTCAAGCAGACTGGCGACACAACTCAAGCCAACGAGCCAGCCCCGGCCCCTGAAACTTCTGCCGCGGCAAGGCAAAGTAAAAGCGTCGCTTGAAATCACGCTGCGGTGCGGCCAACGGCACCAGACTGCCGCGTCGAAAGGCTTCTACCAGCGTAATTGCCGACAGACAGCCTACACCGAGCCCGGCCTCCACCGCCCGCTTGATCGCTTCAGTGTGCTGCAACTCCAGCTTGATCTGCAGGTTGGGTAACAGCCCATGCATGGCCCAATCAAAGTGCTGCCGGGTGCCCGACCCCTGCTCACGCACAATCCATTCAATGCCCAACAGGTCCTCGTCGGTCAACCAGGGCCGCCCTGCCAACGGATGATCCGGCGCACAGAACATGATCAACTCGTCATCGCGCCAGGGCAGCATCTCCAGATCCGGGTGATGCACCTCCCCTTCGATCAGTCCGATATCCAGCTCGTAGTTGAGCAAGCGGGCGACAATATTGGCGGTATTGGCTACCTCGATCGTGACCCTTGCCCCGGGCTGCTCACTCATGTAGCGCGCCATGATTTCCACCGCCAGATAATTTCCGATACTCAGCGTTGCGCCGACATTCAGATGCCCTGCATCCTGGTGCTGCTGCAACGCCAGCTCCAGTTGCTGCGCCTGCTCCAGCAAGGCCTGCGCCCGGGGTCGAATGCCCTGGCCGACTTCATTGAGCTGCAAGCGCTTGCCAACACGGTCAAATAACTGCAAGTCAAACTGGGTTTCCAACTCGCGTAAAGCACTGCTGGCGGCAGACTGAGACATCGCCAGGCTGTCAGCTGCCCGGGTCAGATTTTGCTGATGGGCCGTGGCAAGAAAGACTTCAAGCTGGCGCAGGGTAAACTTCATTATCCATTTTTCCGATTAACAAAATAAGAACAATCCATTTAGCCGATAGATTAGCCAGAGGGTACACTTGCTGCAACCTGAATCAACGAGAGGCAAGCGCATGGCTGGTTTCAATACCGAGCAAGTACTCAGCGTTCATCACTGGACCGACAATCTGTTCAGCTTCAAGACCACCCGCGACCCCGGGTTTCGCTTCAAGAATGGCCACTTCATCATGATTGGACTGGAGGTTGAAGGGCGCCCGCTCATGCGCGCCTACAGCATCGCCAGCCCGAACCATGACGATACGCTGGAATTTTTCAGCATCAAGGTACCGGATGGCCCGCTGACCTCGCGCCTGCAGAACATTAAAACTGGCGACCAGATCATGATCAGTCGCAAACCCACCGGCACCCTGGTACTTGACCATTTGCTGCCGGGACGCAACCTCTATCTGTTGAGCACCGGCACCGGCCTCGCCCCCTTTATCAGCATCATCCAGGATCCGGAAACCTACGAACAGTATGACAAGGTAATCCTCACCCACGGCTGTCGCCACGTGCGTGAACTGGCTTACCAGTCGCTGATCGAAGAAGAGCTGCCCAACCACGAATACCTGGGCGACATGGTACGTGAGCAATTGCTTTACTACCCTACCGTCACCCGTGAACCCTTTTACAACCAAGGCCGGCTGACCGACCTGATGACCAGCGGCAAGCTGTTCAGTGATCTGAATCTGCCGGCTTTTGATCTTGAGCAGGACCGCTTCATGATCTGCGGTAGCCCGAGCATGCTCAAGGATACCTGCGCCATTCTGGATGAGCGCGGTTTCAAGGAAGCCCGCCACGGCGACCAGGGTCACTACGTGATCGAACGGGCCTTTGTCGAGAAATAACCCCGACAGCCAGCCCTTGGCAACTCCGTCAGGGGACTGGCATACGGCCCAGCACTTGCGCTTCAGCAGTCAGTGGCAGGGCGATGATGATGGCCTCCCCGGACGCCGGGAACAACCCCGTCAGCGCAGTGATATTGACCTGATGCGTGACCAGCACCAGCGGCTGCTCAGCGGGCTGGGCCAG
>SKFV01000233.1 GCA_007117785.1 Pseudomonas sp. | reverse complement strand
CTCGGGGTGCAGCGGTCGCTGGATGCGCAAGGGGCCGCGATGACTCAGACGATCGAGCACTGTTCGCCCATCCATGCCGGCAAAACCCAGGTTCAGGCCGGCCTGCCAATTGATAGCACTGTCATGCTGCTGCAGGTGCCAGGCGGCTGTCATGCGCTGTTGTTCCCCAAACATCCTTTTCTAGAGAAAAGCAAAGTACATGCCAGCTTGTATAGCGCGCAAAAGCCGATCAGCATAGGCGTTGGCGCACCATCAGCGCCCTAAAAAAGGGCGCAACGCCGGAAGAGCCCTTATTGCGCACCTTTATGGCACGCAGGTCAGACCGAGTTCCGGTACTCAGGATGCGTTATCGCACTGTCACCGGCTGTCAGGGGTTAGCCGGATCGGTGATTTCTTCCTGCTTGTCGCGACCAAGTTCCAGAGCCGCTCTGTCACGCCAGCCTTCGCTCAATTCAGCTTTAACAGAAACGCCTAATTCCTTGAAATCATTGACCTGTTTAACCAGATTTCCACGCCCATTCACCAGTTGGTCACAAGCCTTCTGATAGGCTTCGGTGGCTTTTTCCAGGTTATTGCCGATCGCGTCCATGCTACCGAGAAAGGTACGCAACTTGTCGTAGACCCTGCCGGCGCGCTCCGCCAACTCAGCGGTATGCCGGTTCTGGTCTTCAAAGCGCCAGAGCTGACGCACTATATTGAGGCTGGTCAGCAAGGTGGTTGGTGTAGCCACCAGCACATTGCGTTCAATCGCTTTCTGGAACAGACTTTCATCCGCCTTGAGCGCCTCGACAAATGCCGACTCGATGGGAATAAACATAAAGACCATTTCCGGCGTATTAAGATCCGGCAGGTCAAAGTAGTTCTTGTCCGCCAATTCGCGGATGCGCTCGCCGATCGCCTGCCCGTGCTCGACCAGTGCGACCTGGCGCTCTTGCTCGTCCTCGCTGTTCACGTAACGGGTGTATGCCGCCAATGACACCTTGGCATCAATGATCAGATGCTTGCCTTGGGGCAAATACACCACCACATCCGGTCGCTGGCGTTGCCCATCACGGGTAGGCAGGCTGACTTCGCGTTGGAAATCCTGACCCGGGCGCAAACCGGAGCGCTCCAGCACATTTTCCAGAATCAGTTCACCCCAGTTGCCCTGAATCTTTTTCTGCCCGCGCAGCGCAGTACTCAGATCATGTGCCTCCTGGGTAATCTGCTTGTTCAACTCCTTGAGCTGGTGCAGCTCCTGGGCCAGCCGGGCCTGCTGCTGGGTATCCTTGTGGTGAATATCCTCGACCTTGTGACGAAACTGGTCGATCTGCTCACGAAAGGGTTTCAGCAAGGCATCCAGCGATTGCTGGCTGGTTGCTGAGAACGCCTTGCCCTTGTCCTCAAAAATGCGCCCGGCCAGTTGCTCGAACTCCAGCTTCAATTGCTCGCGACTGTCCTTGAGCAGTTGCTGCTGTTCGGCAAAGTGCTGTTCACGGTGACTGAGACCGGACTTGAGCTCGCTATGCTCGGCGAGCAGTTGCTGATGCTCGCTGCGCAAGCGTTCCAGTTGCTGCTCACTCTGCTCGCGCTGCTCACGCAGCTCCTGCAGTTGCTGTTCGAGTGACTCGAGCCGGGAACTGCTGCGCTCACTGTGTGCGCGCCATTCTTCACGTTCCTGTTCGGCGCGGCGCTGGCGCTGTTCAGCCTGATGTTGCTGGTCACGCAACTCGGTCATGCGGCTCTGACCAGCTTCCTCACGCGACTGCACCTCGATCAGCAGGTGTTCACGCTGTTGCGCTGCCTGATGCAGTGAGGCCAGTTCGCTGGCCATCGCCCGTTGATGACGCAAGGCCCAGATCAGCGTTGCCATCCAGGTGGTGGCAAAAAAGGCCAATGCCGTACTCAACACAGGTAACCAGGGCATCCATCCGTCTCCTTGTCTAGAAACAAGCAAGGGTGCCCTTGGGCACCCTTGTGGTCATACTAGTCGCGCTCCAAAAAACGTAGGGAACCTCTGAAAAACGTAGGCGAGGCAGGCAAGACAAGGAAAAAACAGCCGAAAAAGCGCAGTTTACGTGATGTAAATGAGCATTTTGAGGCTGTTTTTAACGCAGTATTGCCAACGCAGATAGTTTTCAGGGGTTTCCTAGCCGCACTTGCTTTCACCGCAGTTGAGACAGGTCATGCAGCCATCCATCTGCACCACCGCCTGAGTGTGACACTTGCCACACATTTGCGCACCCGGCGGGTAGCTTTCGGTCGCATCGTCACAACTGGCGTCGGTCTGGGCCTGAGGTTTCAGGCTCATGAACTCGGCTCGCTTCTGTTCCAGATAGGCGGCCTGATGCTCATCCATCTCATCGGCGATCATGCCGATCTTTTTCAGATGCTGATCAATCACATCCCCGATTTCAGCAACCAGTGACGGCATCCAGCGCCCACCTCGCTTCATGTAGCCGCCCTTGGGATCGAATACACTGCGCAGCTCTTCCACCAGGAAGGTGCAGTCACCGCCTTTACGGAACACAGCGGAGATAATCAGCGTCAGAGCCGAAATCCACTGGTAGTGCTCCATGTTCTTCGAGTTGATGAAGATCTCGAAGGGGCGACGGCTTTCGTGGTCACTGCCGTGGTTGAGCACCACATCATTGATGGTGACGTAGAGTGCGTGCTCGGAGACCGGCGTCTTGATCTTGTAGGTGCTGCCTTCCAGATATTGCGGACGCTTGAGCTTTTCGTGCATTTCCTCGATATCGGGAAGCTCAGCCGCAGCGGCCAGTTTTTTGGCCTCAGCGTCAGCCTTGACTACGGCGTAGTCGACAATCTTGCTGTTGATTTTCAGTGCCATCTTGGTGTCCTCGCCCTGCCATGGCAGGGCTTGCTGATCAGGGTTCAGAATTTACCGTAGTAGCCTTCTTTCAAGGCGTCATAGAGGTTGGCAGCCGAGTGCATCTCGCCATCGTACTCGATCTCTTCGTTGCCATTGACCTCGATCACGCTACCGTCTTCCAGTTTGAAGCGGTAGGTGGTGTTGGTCAGATCCTCTTCCTTGACCAGTACGCCCTGGAAGGCTTCCGGATTGAAACGGAAGGTGGTGCAGCCCTTCAGGCCCTGGCGATAGGCGTAACGGTAGATATCCTTGAAGTCTTCATAGGGATAATCAGTCGGTACGTTGGCGGTCTTGGAGATCGACGAATCGATCCACTTTTGCGCCGCAGCCTGGACGTCCACATGCTGGATCGGACTGACATCGTCGGCCGCGATAAAGTACTCCGGCAGGTTGCGGGTAGCCGCGTCCATGCTTGGCAGCGCTTCCGGGTTGACAAAATGGCGGTAAGCGAGCAGCTCGAAGCTGAACACATCAACCTTTTCCTTCGACTTCTTGCCGGCACGGATCACATTGCGGAAGTAATGATGGGCAAAGCTCGGCTCGATACCGTTGGAGGCATTGTTGGCCAGCGACAGCGAAATGGTGCCGGTCGGCGCAATCGAGCTGTGGTGGGTAAAGCGTGAGCCCTTCTCGGCCAGTGCGTCCACCAGCGCCTGGTCTTCACCGGCTACTTGCTGCATATAGCGGCTGTATTTGGCCCAGAGTACCTTGCCGGCAACCTCGTCACCCACCTTGAAGCCATCCTTGCGCATATCCGGACGCTTGGCCAACATGGCCTCGGTGACGGTAAATACTTCATCCATGATGGGCGCAGCGCCCTTTTCTTCGGCCAGTTGCAGGCTGGTCCGCCAGCCCTGCAGAGCCATTTCCTTGGACACTTCTTCTGTGAACTCGAGTGACTTCTCGTCACCATACTTCATGCACAGCATGGTCATGGTCGAACCCAGGCCGAGGAAGCCCATGCCGTGACGACGCTTGCGGAAAATCTCGTTGCGCTGCTGTTCCAGCGGCAGACCGTTGATCTCCACCACGTTGTCCAGCATGCGGGTAAAAACGTCCACCACACGACGGTATTCATCCCAGTCGAACCAGGCCTTGTCGGTGAACGGCTCACGCACAAACAGGGTCAGGTTGATAGAACCCAGCAGGCAGGCGCCATAAGGCGGCAGCGGCTGCTCGCCACAGGGGTTGGTGGCACGGATTTCTTCACAGAACCAGTTGTTGTTCATCTGGTTGACGCGATCAATCAGGATAAAGCCCGGTTCAGCGAAATCGTAGGTGCTGGTCATGATCATGTCCCAGATACGCTTGGCTTTCAGCGTACGGAACACCCGACAGGCCACCAGGCCATCTTCACGGGTCAGGTAGCGCTGGCTGTTGGGCCATTCGCGCCAGATGACCTGCTCGTCATCCTTCAGGTCGATACCATCCGCTTCAGCTTCGTCAGCCGTCAGTGGGAAGGCCAGTTTCCAGTCAGCATCCGCTTCCACCGCTTCCATGAAATCCTGAGTGATCAGCAGTGACAGGTTGAACTGCCGCAAGCGACCGTCTTCACGCTTGGCCTTGATAAAGTCCATAACGTCCGGATGCCCGACATCAAAGGTCGCCATCTGCGCACCACGACGACCACCGGCCGAAGACACGGTGAAGCACATCTTGTCGTAGATATCCATAAAGGACAGCGGACCGGAAGTATAGGCACCCGCGCCGGAGACATAGGCACCCTTGGGACGCAGAGTGGAGAACTCATAACCGATACCACAACCGGCCTTGAGCGTAAGTCCGGCCTCATGCAGCTTGGACAGGATGTCGTCCATCGAGTCACCCACGGTTGCAGATACCGTGCAGTTGATGGTCGAGGTAGCCGGTTTGTGCTCCAGTGCGCCGGCATTCGAGGTGATACGGCCAGCTGGAATGGCGCCATGACGCAAGGCCCAGAGAAATTGTTCGTACCAGTGCTCGCGGGCATCCGGCGCCTCGACATCGGCCAGGGCACGGGCAACGCGCTGGTAGGATTCGTCAACGCTCTTGTCGATCGCGGTGCCGTCCTTAGTCTTGAGTCGGTATTTGGTGTCCCAGATATCTTCTGAGGCCGGCTGCAGGGGAATACTGTTGACCACTTTGCGCAGGCTCTGCACCTTGGCTGTCTGACTCATTGTCCTCTCCCTTATTCGCTTTTTTATGGTGCCTTTCTAGCACCATGAAAGGGCGTATCCCTTGTGGTGCGTCGACCGACTAAAACACTAGCTGTTGTGTGATTTTGCAAATCCTAGACCTAGATATGGGAAATATCAACAACCAATCGCAAGCTTTTTTTGTTTGCAGAGGGTTGACGAATGAAGAGCCCTTGCCGGGCGTGGCGTTGCGCCGGAACAGGGTATTTTTCTCGTCATGGCGACTGACCGGCGGTCGATTTGGTCCTTGCTCAACTTTCAGGGCGATGTGCTGCCGTCAAGGACGACCGGGCACGACATGTCGTGCGCCTGCGCCAAGGTCAGTTTCGCGCTGTCGCATCAGGCACGGTAATGCACACCGCGTAGGGGCACAGCATTCTGTGCCCGCTGAAAGGTTCAAAGGGTTCGCACGGACAGGGCATACCCTGTCCTTACACAAGAATGGGTCAGTTTCGCACTATCGCATCAGGCACGGTAATGCCCATCGCGTAGGGGCACAGCATGCTGTGCCCGCAACAGCAACGACCCTGGGGCCGATGTCGGTTTAACCGCCCGCCTGCTCTTCCAGCTCGGCCCAGCGCTCCATGGCCTGATCCAGTTCGGCCTGTTTAGCGGCGACCTGTTCCAGTATCGGGGCAGTCTCTTCATGCAGACGGCTGTAGAACGCAGGATCGTTGATGGTCTCCTGCAAGGTCGCTACCGCCGCCTCAAGCTGTTCCAGCCTGGCTGGCAGCTCATCCAGCTCACGCTGCAATTTGTAGCTCAGCTTGACCCTGGGCTTGGCTGCCGGGACGTCAGCCACTGGGGCTATAGGCTCGGGCTGCGCATCAGCAGCCGTGAGTTCAGGGCTGCCCCACTCCGCCAGCATTTCAACCTTGCCACCCTGGCGCAGCCAGTCAGCAAAGCCGCCGATGTACTCACGCACCACACCGGGTGCTTCAAACACCAGAGAACTGGTAACCACATTATCGAGAAAGGCCCGGTCATGACTGACCAGCAACACAGTCCCGTCGAAACTGGCCAGGACCTCTTCCAGCAATTCCAGGGTTTCCACATCCAGATCATTGGTCGGCTCATCCAGCACCAGCAAGTTGGACGGCTTGCTGAACAGGCGCGCCAGCATCAGCCGTGCCCGCTCGCCACCAGAGAGCGCCTTGACCGGCGTACGCGCACGCTCGGGTGAAAACAGGAAATCACCCAGATAACTGATCACATGCCGCTGCTGACCGTTGATCTCGATAAAGTCACGCCCTTCGGAAATATTGTCGATCACGCTCTTGTTCATATCCAGTTGATCACGCAACTGATCAAAATAAGCCACTTCCAGTTTGGTGCCGTGATGCACGGTACCGGTACTGGGCTGCAGGCGGCCAAGCAGCAGTTTCAACAAGGTACTTTTACCACTGCCGTTATTGCCGATGAGGCCTATGCGGTCACCACGCAGAATGTTCAGGTTCAGGCCATCAATCAGCGGACGCTGGCCGGGCCAGGCGAAGACCAGATTGCGTACTTCGATCACCCGCTTGCCGGACGCATCGGCCGTTTCCATCTGGAAGCTCGCCTTGCCCTGGCGCTCAATACGCTGGGCACGTTCATCGCGCATCGCCTTGAGGTCACGCACGCGGCCTTCGTTCCGGGTGCGACGGGCCTTGATGCCCTGACGAATCCACACCTCTTCCTGCGCCAGCTTCTTGTCAAACAGCGCATTTGCCGTGGCTTCTGCGGCCAACTGCTGCTCCTTGTGTTCCAGAAAGCTGCGGTAGTCACCCTGCCAGTCAATCAGGTTGCCACGGTCCAGCTCCAGAATACGGGTTGCCAGTGCCTGCAGAAATTGCCTGTCGTGGGTGATAAAGAGCACGGCACCACGAAACTCGAGCAACACTTTTTCCAGCCAGTCGATGGTATGGATATCCAGATGGTTGGTCGGCTCGTCAAGCAGAAGCACATCAGGCTCGGCTACCAGCGCCTGTGCCAGCAACACCCGTCGACGCCAGCCGCCGGACAGATCCGCCATACGCTTTTCAGCCGGCAGGCCAAGGCGCGTCAGGGTGGTTTCCACCAACTGGTTCAATCGCCAGCCATCCTGAGCCTCCAGCCGCGCCTGAACCTTCTCCAGCTTTTCCAGCTCGGCCTCGCCCATGGGGCCATGCACCAGGTGGTGATACTCGGCGAGCAAATCACCGACCCCGGCCAGTCCGGCGGCAACCACGTCATAGACCAGGGAATCATCGGCATCCGGCAATTCCTGTGGCAGTTGACCGACTTTCAGACCCGGTGCACGAAAGATCTCGCCCTCGTCCGCGGTCTGATCACCATCAAGCAGTCGAAACAGGCTCGACTTGCCAGCGCCATTGCGACCGATCAGGCAGACCCGCTCACCGCGCTCCAGCTTGAAGCTGACGCTCTTGAGCAGCGGATTGAGGCCGTAGGCCAGAGAAATATCGGTCAGGGAAAGCAGTGCCATAAATCACCTTTGTATCGAATTGCCGGCATTCTACCCGTTATCCCGGCTGCTGTACCGACGCTGGAAAAAACTCCTTGGCGGGCGGGGAACAAAGTCGCTACTCTGCAACCAAAATCATGGATGATTTCTGTGTTTAACGACTGCAATAGAAGTCGCTAAGACACATCATCAGCTGTTCGTTTCAACGCCACGCCCTACCGGCAAGGAAAGTCATGTCGCGTCTATTGTCTCTGTGCACCACTGCCGCTCTGGCACTCTTTATTGCGTTACCTGCTCAGGCTGATCGCCTGCAACAGCAACGGACCCTGTATGATCAGACCATGAGCCGGCTGAACAATGGCCAGGCACTGGATCAAGCGGTCGTCAGCTCATCGCTATTGCAGAATTACCCGCTGACGCCCTATCTGGTGATGAAGGACCTGGAAAACCGTCTCAGCCGCGCCAGCACCCAGGAAGTGGAAGCCTTTCTGGTCAGCCATGGCGACTTGCCACAGGCCCAGAGACTGAAAAACCGTTGGCTCAACCAGTTGGCTTCACGCGGCGACTTTGCCCGTCTGCGTGCCCACTACGACAGTGCCAGCCAGAACATCGAGCTAGACTGCAAACTGGCGCTCGACCTGTGGTCCAGTGATCGCAGCAAGGCTATGCAACAGGCCGAAGCTCTATGGACGGTGGGTCGCTCGCAACCCAATGACTGCAACCCACTATTCCAGCGCTGGCGCGATGCCGGTGGACTGACCGAAGACATTGCCTGGGCGCGCATGCGCCTGGCACTACTGCACCGGCAGGATGCTCTCGCCCGCTATCTGATTCGCTATCAGCCAGAGCGCAAGGCGTTGGCTGAACTCTTTGTTGCCACCGCTACCCAGCCGAGCCGGCTGGAAACCGTCAGCATTTACCGGCCCAGTAGCGAACGCCCGGAAGCCGCTCTGGTGGACATCGTCACCGTCGCCCTGCGCCGCATGGGCAACGAAGCCCCGGAAGCAGCGCTGGCACTCTGGCCGCACTACCG
>SKFV01000275.1 GCA_007117785.1 Pseudomonas sp. | reverse complement strand
GTGGCTACTGATTCCCTTGCTGGTTGCCACCCTGTTGCTGCTTCGATTCAGTACCTTGCAAAGGTGGCTCAGTCTTGTGCTTTACGCCTTGCTGGGCCTGCTCTGGTCGCTTTACTGGCATGCCCACCAGTTGGAGCAGCGGTTGCCGTTGGCGCTGGACAATCAACGCGTCATCATTGAAGCGCGGGTCGCCGGGTTGCCTGAGCCTACAGTGCAAGGTTGGCGCTTCTTGTTGACTGATGCACGACTGTCAGAGACCGGCGAAGCCTTGCCCATACTTCGCGCCAACTGGTTTCGTGGTGAACCGGTTGCCCACGGCGAATGGTGGCGCTTTGAAGCCACCCTGCGCCGTCCGCGCGGTATGTCCAATCCTGGCAGCTTTGATTACGAGGCCTGGCTGTTTGCTCAGCAGATCGGCGGGCTGGCGAGTGTTCGTGAGGGTGAGCGGCTGGCCGATGCCCAGCCGCGCCTGTTTGATGGTTGGCGTTCGGATCTGCGCCACCGACTGCTGACAGTGTTTGCCGCCAGTGAACAGAATCCGCGCGTGCTGGCATTGATTACCGGAGATCGCAGCGTTCTGACACGGGATGACTGGCAAATCCTGCAGGCGACGGGCACCAGCCATCTGATGGTGATTTCCGGGTTGCATGTGGGCACGCTAGCGGCCAGTGTTTTTGCCCTCTTCACTCTGCTGTGCCGCTGGGGGCGCTTACCCTGGCCCTGGCCAAGATTATGGCTGGCCGCGCCGGTGGCGCTGATCGTCGCTGCGTTGTACAGCGCATTGGCCGGTTTTGCTGTGCCAACCCAGCGCGCGGTGCTGATGGTGGCATTGGTGCTGCTCAGTCAGTTGCTGTATCGCCGACCGGGCATCTGGACCCTCTGGTTGGGTGCTTTCTGCATGGTGATCCTGATCAATCCGGCGGCGCCCTTGCGTGCCGGCTTCTGGTTATCGTTTATGGCAGTAGCCATTTTGCTCTACAGCCTGAGTGGGCGACTGAACCTTCGTTCCTGGTGGGCGCGGTTGGGTCTGCCGCAATGGGTGATCTTTGTCGGCTTATGGCCCTGGCTGATCCTGTGGGGGATGCCGGGCAGCCTGACTGCGCCCCTGGTCAATCTGTTTGCTATTCCCTGGGTTGGCTTGCTGGTGGTGCCTCTGGCTCTGGTAGGGACTCTGGTGGAGCTGGTCAGTGGCTATGGGCAGATTCTCTGGTTGGCAGCCTGGGCGCTGAATACACTGTTCGACGTATTGCACTGGGTTGCTGGATGGCAGGGCCCGCGTCTGCTGGCTTTTTCTGGTTGGCTCACCTGGGCAATCGGTCTGATGGGTGTGCTGATGGTGTTGAGCCCTTTGCGCAGGCTGCTCTGGCCAGCCGCCTTGGCCTGTTGTCTGGTGCTGTTCTTTCCGCATCAGTCGCGACCGGCGGCAGGCCAGTTCTGGCTGACCGTGCTGGATGTGGGGCAGGGGACTGCGGTTGTCGTGCAAACCCGAGAACATGCGCTGCTTTACGATGCCGGTGCGCGTTTTGCCACCGGCTTTGATCTGGGCGAGGCGGTCGTGCATCCCGCTCTGCTGGCAATGGGTGTGCGGCACCTGGATGTGATGTTGCTCAGCCATGCGGATAATGATCATGCCGGTGGTGCTCCCGCTGTTGCTCGCCTGTTACCGGTACAACAGGTACTTGCCGGGCAGCATGAAGCGCTGCCGGCGGTACTGGCTGCCGAGGCCTGTCAGGCCGGCGAACAGTGGAGCTGGGACGGGGTGCGCTTCGAAGTGGTCTACAGTGCGCCGGCACCCGCACCACCGAATGAGCGCTCCTGCGTGCTGCGCGTGGTTGCGGCCAATGGCTCGGCTGCCTTGTTGCCCGGTGATCTGGGCATTCGGGGTGAATACCAGATGCTGGATCAAGCATTACAGGCCAGTGTCTTGCTGGCACCGCATCATGGTAGTCGCAGCTCATCATCCTATGCGCTGATTCGCGCGGTAGCGCCGGAATGGGTCGTGTTCAACGCGGGTTTTCACAGCCGATTCGGGCATCCGCATCCACTGGTTGTCGAACGTTATCAGGAATTCGACGTAGAACCGGTTTATACTGCACGCTCTGGTGCGGTACGCTTCGAGCTCGGACGAGAACCTGTAGCGCAACGTCAGTGGCTGTGGCGAGATCGAACCAGGCGCTTCTGGCATGAACCATGAGAACGGTGCCGGCGATAGCCGTAATCCGCGATGGGGTCGAAGGTAAAAACTGAAATGGACAACAAGAAAGTAAACCGGGGGAGGGAACGCGTGTGTGGGAACTGATCAGTGCGGGCGGCTGGCTTATGCTGCCGATCATTTTGTCGTCAGTCATTGCTTTGGCCATTATTATTGAGCGCTTGTGGACTTTACGCTCGAGTCGCATTGCCCCTCCCAACCTGTTGGGCCAGGTCTGGCGCTGGATCAAGGACGGGCAGATGGATGCGATGAAGCTGAAAACCCTGCGTGCCGATTCACCGCTGGGAGAAATCCTTGCCGCTGGTCTGGCCAACTCGCGTCATGGCCGCGAAGTCATGAAAGAGTGCATTCAGGAAGCGGCCAGCAAGGTCATCCATGATATGGAGCGCTACCTGAGCACGCTTGGCACCATTGCTGCGATTACCCCTTTGCTTGGCCTGCTGGGCACCGTGATCGGCATGATCGACGTGTTCACTGCCATCATGGTTCAGGGCAGCGGCAATACGGCAGTGCTTGCGGGCGGTATTTCCAAGGCATTGATTACCACCGCTGCCGGCTTGACCATTGCCATTCCTGCGCTGGTATTCCACCGTTTTCTGGTTCGCCGGGTTGATGAGCTGGTAATTGCCATGGAGCAGGAAGCAACGAAACTGGTTGAAGTCGTTCAAGGGCAACGTGATCCTGAAGCCAGCGGTCTGAGTGGCAACGGAAACGGCAAGGCCAAGGCGAAGCCTGTGGTGCCAGCTCCGGCCGGCAAGGGAGCCTGAGCGTGAACTTCCGTCGCCAGCGAGCGGAAGAGGTCAGCGTTAACCTGACACCACTGATTGACGTGGTGTTCCTGCTGTTGATCTTTTTCATGGTCTCGACCACCTTTACCCGTGAAACCCAGCTGCAACTTGACTTGCCCCAGGCCGAATCAGGCCAGCCGGTCGAGCAGGCCGACATGGAACGTATCGAGCTGCTGATTGCTGCCAATGGCGATATTGTTATCAACGATCGCGCGCTTGTGGATCGGCGGATTACCACCCTGAAAGCTGCACTGCAGCGTGAGTCAGGCGGTAACACAGAATTGCCGGTGGTCATCACTGCTGATGCCAGTACCCCGCATCAGGCAGTCGTTATGGCCATGGATGCGGCGGGACAGCTTGGCTTCAACCGTCTGCGCCTGACCACCATGGAAGCCGAGGCCAACGGCAATCCGTGAGCGCATCAGCCTGGCAACAGCGCTTGTTGGACGCCTGGTATCGGGGCGCACCGGCCCTGTGCCTGCTGCGCCCGCTGTCACTCTTGTACCGGCGGATTGCCCGACAGCGTCGGCACAATTATCTGTCAGCCCCCGAGCGGATCTGGCAGCCACCCGTACCCTTGATAGTGGTGGGCAATGTTACCCTGGGCGGCACCGGTAAAACGCCGATGACCCTGTGGTTGATCGATTGGTTGCAGACACGCGGACTACGCGTCGGTGTTGTCAGTCGGGGCTATGGTGGCAAGCCTCCCAGCCTGCCCTGGCAGGTTGATCCGGCGCGTGACGGGCCGGATGTGGCTGGTGATGAGCCATTGTTGATTGCCCGGAGGGGTAATGTCCCGGTGGTGATTGACCCGGATCGCCCGCGTGCCTGTCGGCATTTGCTGGCGCGCGAACCTGTGGATATTCTGATCAGTGATGACGGCTTGCAGCATTATGCATTGGGGCGTGATATCGAACTGGCCATGCTGGATCATCAACGCGGTGTGGGTAATGCCCGCTGTTTACCGGAAGGTCCGCTGCGTGAGCCGGTTGAACGCTTGCAGTCGGTGGATCTGGTGGTACGAACCGGCGCCACGGATGACAGTGATCAGGGCTTTGCCATGACCCTGCAGCCAACCCGGTTGGTGAATGTGAAAACCGGTGAGCTGCAGGATATGGCTGACTGGGATCGCAGTCAGGCTGTGGTGGCCCTGGCCGGGATCGGCAACCCGCAACGTTTTTTTGCCAGCTTACAGGCGCTGGGCTTCAGCCCCGAGTGTCATGCCTTTGCCGATCATGCGGTCTATACGCACGCTCAGTTGAGCGCGCTGGCTGCCAGCCGGCCGCTGCTGATGACGGAAAAAGACGCGGTAAAGTGCAGTCACTTTGCCGCAGACAATTGGTGGTACCTGCGCGTGGATGCGCAGCTCAGCGAGGCCTTCGCCGCGCGTTTGAATACTTTGCTGGCTGCGGTTATGGCGCAGCCCCGATAATCTGAATAGCAGGAACAGTCATGGACCCGAAATTGCTCGATATTCTCGCTTGCCCGATCTGCAAGGGCCCGCTGGTACTGAACAGTGACAAGACCGAACTCTGGTGTCGTGCCGATGGCCTGGCCTTCCCCATACGTGATGGCATTCCGGTGATGCTGGAAAGTGAAGCCCGTCCACTGGACGCCGACGAAAAGCTGGACCGCTGAGCCATGTTTCACGTCATCATTCCCGCGCGCTACGCGTCTTCACGCCTGCCCGGCAAACCCCTGGAGCTGCTTGCTGGCAAGCCAATGATCCAGCATGTCTGGGAGCAGGCGCAACGCAGTCAGGCGGCCAGCGTCACTGTAGCCACTGACGATGTACGTATTGAACAGGCCTGCCATGCTTTCGGGGCCCGTGTTGTCATGACCCGGGCTGATCATCCCTCGGGCACTGACCGCTTGCAGGAAGTGGCCAGCCTGCTGGGGCTGGAAGACGATGCCGCTGTGGTCAATGTACAGGGCGACGAACCCTTGATTCCGCCGGCGTTGATTGATCAGGTGGCGGGCAATCTGTTGGGCTTTCCGGCAGCCAGCATCGCTACGCTGGCAGAACCGCTCCACGATGCGGCTGCATTGTTCAATCCCAACGTGGTCAAGGTGGTCTGTGACCGTGAGGGGTTTGCTCTCTACTTCAGCCGTGCGCCCATGCCCTGGTGCCGGGATGACTTTGCGCAGAATCGCGAGCAACTACCCACTAACGTGCCCTTTCGTCGGCATATCGGTCTGTACGCCTACAAGGTCAGCTTTCTGCATGACTACGTACGCTGGCCGGCCAGCCCGCTGGAACAGGCTGAATCGCTGGAGCAATTGCGCGCGCTCTGGTTTGGTTGCCGTATCCATGTGGCGGATGCCTGTGAGGCGCCACCGGCGGGCGTTGATACCGCAGAAGATCTCGCGCGCCTGCGCACGCTGATGGAGGCACGGGGGTGAAAGTGCTCTTTGTCTGCCTCGGCAATATATGCCGCTCACCGAGTGCCGAAGGGGTATTCAGTCAGCGGCTGGCGCAACGTCCGCATATGCACGTGGCGGTTGATTCGGCCGGTACTGCCGGCTATCACATCGGCAAGGCCCCCGATGCCCGCTCGGTGGCAGCAGCGCGCAAGCGTGGGATCGATATCAGCGGCTTGCGCGCGCGGCAAGTGACTGCCGAGGATTTTCACCGCTTTGACCTGATTCTGGCCATGGACCGCAGCAATCTTGCCGATTTGCGCCGACTGGATCCGGGCAATGGCGCTGAGCTGCATCTGTTTATGGAATATGCCCCTGACCAGCCACTGGAAGTCCCTGATCCGTATTACGGGGGTGATCAGGGCTTTGAACAGGTGCTGGATATGCTGGAGGCAGCATCGGATGCCTTGCTGGACGAGCTGCAATCACGATGCTGAGCCTGCGTCACCAGGTATCACTGCGCCCCTTTAACAGCCTGGCGATTGACGAAGTGGCTGAGCATTGGGTCGAGGTCGACTCTGTGCCCCAGCTGCAAGCCGCCCTGGCGTTGGCGGTGCAGAATGGCTGGCCGGTTACCTTGCTCGGCGGTGGTAGCAACCTGTTGCTCTGTGGTCCGGTATCCGGGCTGGTTATCAGGCTGATTTTACGCGGCCGGCGCGTGTTGCAGCGTAGTCAGGGCGAGGTGTTGATTGAAGCCGAAGCAGGGGAGAACTGGCACCGGCTGGTCAACTGGACGCTGGACCTTGGGTTGGCCGGGTTGGAAAACCTGTCACTGATCCCAGGCACCCTGGGCGCCGCCCCGGTACAGAATATCGGTGCCTACGGTGTCGAGCTGGAGCAATGCCTGCATAGTCTGGATGCCTATGATTGCAGTCAGGGCAAGGTAGTGACACTGGTGGCCGCCGAGTGCCAGTTTGCCTACCGCGATAGCCTGTTCAAACGTAGCCCCGGGCGTTATGTGATTCTCCGTGTTCGTTTACGCCTTTGGCCACAGGCCGTCGCCCCCATACATGTCGACTATGCCCCCCTGGCCAAAGCCTGGGCTGCCACGGGTCTGATCCGGCCGGATGCACGAGTGGTCAGTGAGCTGGTGTGCCAGATCCGGCGCAGCCGGTTGCCGGATCCTGCCGTGCTGCCGAATGCGGGCAGTTTTTTTCATAACCCCATTGTTGATCGCACCCAGGCCGCAGCGCTACAGGCGCAGTACCCTGGTTTGCCGCAGTACTCGCAAGCAGACGGCCGGGTCAAGCTGGCTGCAGGTTGGCTGATTGATCAGGCGGGCTGGAAAGGCTATCGCGCTGGCCCGGTGGGTGTGCATGCCGAACAGGCCCTGGTGCTGGTGAACCATGGTGGCGCCAAGGGGCGCGATATTCTGCAGCTGGCGGGGCAGATACAGGCGGATATCCTTCAGCGCTATGGACTGACACTGCATATAGAGCCGCAACAGGTCGGCACCGAACAGCGCTGATCAGGTCTTGTCAGAGTGTTGCACGATCAGTTGGGCAAGAACCTCGGTCGCCGGGCCGGCGGGCTTATCTTTATTCAGATAGAGATACAGCGGATGCGCTCGCGTCGCCCCTTGCTGCAAGGGCAAGGGTTTTAGCCGGCCATCCACCATAAAGTGGCGGATTTCGTGCACCGGCAGCCAGGCAAAGCCCAAGCCGCTGGCCACCAGTTCAGCCGCTGTGCCCAAGCTGGCTACTGTCCAGCGTTGCTCTGCTCCCAGCCAGCCGCTGTCACGGGGTTTGCGTTCACCGGAATCACGAATCACTACCTGCAACTGGGTACGCAGATCCTCGTGAGTCAGCGGCCGACCCAGCTGATGCAGCGCCTGCCCGGGATGTGCCACGGCAATAAACTCGACAGCATCCAGCTGCGTAGCCAGGTAGCCGGGAATGTTGATCCCGGCAATCGCCAGGTCGGCGTCACCGGTCAACAGGCAGTCCTCCACGCCGGACAGCACCTCTTCACGCAATTGCACCCGGCATCCCTGGCTCAGGGGCATGAAGGCCGTCAGGGCGCGAGCCAGGCGCTCGGTCGGATAAGCGGCATCGACAACCAGATGCACCTCCGCCTCCCAACCCTGTTCCAGGTTGTGCGCCAGCAACTCGAGTTGCGACGCCTGCTCGGTCAACTGGCGAGAACGGTGCACCAGCACAGCACCGGCTTCGGTCAAGACCGCCTTGCGCCCTTCAATGGTCAGCAGTGGCACGCCCAGCTGTTCCTGTAGCCGGGACAATGTGTAGCTGACCGACGATTGCGAGCGATGCAGCGCCTCGGCAGCCTGGGCAAAGCCACCATGATCGACGACAGCCTGCAAGGCGCGCCATTGCTCGAGGGATACCCGTGGGGCTTTCATGGGCGGTCATGCCCTTGCTGTGAAGTGGAAATGATCATCATGCCTGAAGAATAGAACAGCCTGTCAACCAGGGACAGAGTTGCCAGTAGATTAAATGGGGTCTAACAAGAATGACACGAGGCAGACCTGTTTATGCATGACTGCGATTGCGCTGTGTGGTCTAGATTAGTTGCATGCCTGTGTTTCGTTGATAAAAAGCACATGACTTGGATCGTCGTTGTTCGCAGGCAGCTTAACTTTGTTGCGCTCAGTTCTGGCCTGATCTGTTTCTGTTAGAGTAGGGCCTAACAAAAAACAAAAAGAAATTGGCAACTTAGCTGCCTCTGCATCAAGGGCGATTCAATGACTGCTAACCTGCATCGTCACCTCCCGTATCTGCGGCCTCTGCCTGCTGTCATTACGGGTTCTTTTCTACCTACCAAGCTTGAACCACCTCGACGCGGAAGGGGTATTTTGTCCCGTCAGCGACTGGAAAGGTTGAGTGATCAAGCCCTCGATTATCGCTTGACAGTGCTTACTGCTCCGGCCGGCTTTGGTAAAACTACTCTGGCTACCATTTGGGCCGATTTATTGGCGACGCAAGGGGTACCCGTTGCCTGGCTTTCGCTCGATGAGAAGGATGACAACGCCGAGCGTATCCTGTTTTACCTGGCCGCAGCTCTCAACCGGGCTGCTCCAGAAGTCGGTGGCAATACGCTCAAATTCTACTCCGAGCCCTCATTACTCAAATTGGATACCCTCGTTAATCTGCTGATTAACGAGCTTTGCCAGTATCCTGCTCAGCTGGTGTTGGTGATTGAC
>SKFV01000180.1 GCA_007117785.1 Pseudomonas sp. | reverse complement strand
GGTCAACCTGATTATCGCCCAGCGTCTGGCTCGCCGCTTGTGCAAGAGCTGCAAAGCCCCGATTGAGGTGCCGAAAGAAACCCTGATCGAGGAAGGCTTTACTGCAGCGCAAATCGAGGCCGGCCTGAAGATATTCGGCCCGGTGGGTTGCGAAAACTGTAAAGACGGTTATAAAGGACGAGTAGGGATTTATGAAGTGGTGAAAGTGACGCCCGCCATGCAGCGCATTATTATGGAAGACGGCAACTCCATTGAAATATCCGACGTGGCCCGCAGCGAGGGCTTCAAGACCCTGCGTGAGTCCGCGCTGTTGAAAG
This sequence comes from Pseudomonas sp., assembly GCA_007117785.1. Taxonomy (GTDB): domain Bacteria; phylum Pseudomonadota; class Gammaproteobacteria; order Pseudomonadales; family Pseudomonadaceae; genus Halopseudomonas. The sequence goes on along the minus strand of SKFV01000180.1, from coordinate 8,311 downwards.
CCGAACAGGGCGTTACCAGTCTGGCGGAAGTTAACCGAGTGACCAAGGATTAAGTCATGGCGCAACAAGCAGCAGTAAAAAAGCCTGCCGCGGCAAAAAAGAAAGCCAAGGAACAGAAGGTCTACCCGTTCAAGTGGGAAGGTAAGGACCGCAAAGGCACCAAGGTTGCTGGCGAAGTGCAAGGCACCAATGCCGCACTGGTCAAGGCCCAGTTACGCAAGCAAGGCGTGCTGGTAACCAAGATCAACAAGAAATCCACCCTTTTCGGCTCCAAGGGAAAAGCCATTAAGCCACTGGATATTGCCTTTTTTACCCGGCAGCTGGCGACCATGATGGAATCGGGCGTACCTATCATCCAGGCCTTTGACATTATTGCCGAAGGCTCGGAAAACCCCAATTTCAGCAAGCTGATCAATGAGGTCAAGACGGACGTTGCTGCGGGTAATACCCTGGCTGATTCGCTGCGCAGGCACCCCAAGTATTTTGATGACCTGTTCTGTAACCTGGTGGAATCCGGTGAACAGTCCGGTCGACTGGAGGCATTGCTCGATCGTATTGCTACCTACAAGGAAAAGACCGAGGCGCTGAAAGCCAAGATCAAGAAGGCCATGACTTACCCGATTGCGGTAGTGGTCGTAGCTATTATCGTGACGGCAATTTTGCTGTTGAAAGTTGTGCCTCAGTTCAAGGAAGTCTTTGCCAACTTTGGTGCTGACCTGCCGGCCTTTACCTTGATGGTGATTGGCCTGTCTGAATGGTTGCAGAGTTGGTGGTTTATTATCCTGATCGGCTTTATTGTGATTGGTTATGTGTATACCCAGGTTAACCAGCGATCGAAAAAATTCCGCGATGCGCAGGACCGCGCCCTGTTGAAGGCACCGGTCGTTGGGCAAATTGTCTACGAGGCAGCGGTTGCGCGTTATGCCCGCACCCTCTCCACTACCTTTGCTGCCGGTGTTCCACTAGTGGAAGCTCTGGACTCAGTTGCCGGCGCGGCCGGTAATGTGGTGTTCTACAACGCGGTGATGCAGATCAAGGAAGATGTGTCCGCGGGCTCACAGCTGAACTTCTCTATGCGCACCACGGGCGTGTTCCCCAATATCGCCATTCAGATGGCTGGCATTGGCGAAGAATCCGGTGCGCTGGATGACATGTTGGAAAAGGTTGCGGACTATTACGAGGCGGAGGTGGACAACAAGGTGGACAACCTGACCACCCTGATGGAGCCCATGATCATGTGTGTTCTGGGTGTGCTGGTCGGTGGTTTGATTATCGCTATGTACCTGCCCATCTTCCAGCTGGGTGCCGTCGTCTGAGCATGGATATCCTCAATTACCTGGCCAGCCATGCGCTGGCCTTTATTTTGCTCGCTGGCCTGCTCGGGCTGATTGTTGGCAGTTTTCTCAATGTGGTGGTTCACCGCTTGCCGCGCATGATGGAACGCGACTGGTTGCGCCAGTGCCGGGAAATGCTGGAGCCGGACAAGGAGCGACCCGCCGAGGCCACCTACAACCTCGTGCTGCCTCACTCCCATTGCCCCCATTGCAAAGCGGAAATCAAGGCCTGGCAAAACCTGCCGGTCATCAGCTACCTGATGCTTCGCGGCCGCTGCGGTAACTGCAAAGCACCCATCAGCCCGCGCTATCCCTTGGTTGAGCTGTTGACCGCTGCGCTCTCAATGGTCGTCGCCTGGCAGTTTGGTTTTGGCTGGCCGACGGCGGCATTTCTGCTGCTGACCTGGGCACTGATCAGCTTGAGCATGATTGATGCGGATACCCAGCTACTCCCGGACATCATTGTATTACCCATGCTCTGGTTGGGCTTGTTGCTTAACTCGGCAGGTGTCTTTACCGATATCCACAGCGCGCTATGGGGCGCGGCGGCAGGTTACTTGACGCTGTGGCTGGTGTTCTGGGCTTTCAAGCTGATTACTGGCAAGGAAGGTATGGGCTATGGTGACTTCAAGCTACTGGCCATGCTCGGTGCCTGGGGTGGTTGGCAAATCCTGCCATTGACCATTTTGTTGTCATCCCTGGTGGGCGCCATTCTTGGCATCATCATTCTGAAAAGCCGTGGCCAGTCCAATGCCACCCCCCTGCCCTTCGGCCCCTACCTGGCTATTGCCGGCTGGATTGTCCTGATCTGGGGTGATGCCATTACCAGCCAGTATCTGATGTTTGCGGGGTTTTGAGGCCCCGCAATCCCTGCCTAATAAATCAACGCGCTTGACATACTATATATGGTATACATATCATTTATGGTATGTGGGATATTCTTGAACATCGACGGATTGATAAAGCCTTGGCATCAGCACCTGCTGAGGCACAGCATTGCTATGAGAAATGGAAAGATATTGTCCGCATATCAGGCCCTCAAGGCCTGAAACTTATCAAAGGGTTCAAAGATGAAGCCTTATCAGGTAATTGGAAGGGCTACCGATCCTCAAGACTGAATATTCAATACCGCGTAATTTACAAAGTAATCAACGACCAGGTGCTGGTGGAAGTTGAGCGCGTTACTCCACATGACTACAGGAGGCGTTAAATGAGCGACTTTCAAAAAGCCAAGAAGCGAATCGAGCTATCCCCTGGCGAATCCGTGCGCATTCTGCGTAAGCTACAGGAAATGAGCCAAAACGATTTGGCGGCAGCAACCGGCATTCCGCAATCGACCATTTCTGCCATTGAAAATGGCCGCGTGCGACTTGGAGTTGATCGGGCAAAGGTATTGGCCAAAGCACTGCGCTGTCATCCAGCAGTCCTAGTATTTCCTGGCTGGGATGTTGAGCACGAATCCGCAGCATAACAACCACCTACCTTCTCTCGTAGTGTATCGTTACACCCGTTTCCAGTCGCTAACAGGTGGTTCTTTGCATGTCCGGCTCCCGATCTGTCTCCCCTTTTATCATTGGTTTGACCGGCGGTATCGGCAGCGGCAAGAGCGCTGCGGCCGAGCGCTTTGCCCGTGCCCATGGCATTCATGTGGTGGATGCCGATGACAAGTCGCGGGTGGTGGTTGAGCCTGGTAAGCCGGCGTTGGGGCAGATTGTTGATCGCTTTGGCGAGGCCGTGTTGCAGGCAGATGGCACCTTGGACCGGGCAGAGTTGCGCCGTCAGGTATTTGCTGACCCGGCGCAGCGTCACTGGCTGGAAGCTTTGCTGCATCCGTTGATCGGGCTGGAGATCGTTAACGATCTGCACAGCGCGCAATCGCCCTATGCTCTGTTGGTGTCGCCACTGCTGGTGGAATCTGCGCGGCAGCGGGAACTGAGCAAACGTATTCTGGTGATTGATGTACCTGAAGAGCTTCAGGTTGCGCGTACCGTGCTACGTGACAAGGTGCCTGCGGATCAGGTTCAGGCGATTATGCAGGCGCAGGCCAAGCGTGAAGAGCGTTTACATTATGCCCATGATGTGATTTGCAATGACCGCGATCTGGACGCCTTGCATGCCGAAGTAGATACCTTGCACCAACGCTATCTGGCCCTGGCCAAGGGAGTAACCGCATGACCCTGACAGTTGATTGCCCGACCTGCAAAGCACCGGTGACCTGGGATGCCAGTTTTCCGGATCGGCCCTTCTGTTCGCCGCGCTGCCGCCTGATTGATCTGGGCGCCTGGGCGGCGGAAGAGCACGTGATTACCGGCAAGGATGAGGACGAAGACGACGTATTCTCCGAGGATATGCCACGGCAATGAGTGCGGCTAAACGCATCCATGTCATGGCGGCGGTGATTCGTGATCACGCCGGGCGCATTCTGATTGCACGCAGGCCGGATCACGCCCATCAGGGTGGCTTGTGGGAGTTTCCGGGTGGCAAGCTGGAAGCCGGTGAAAGCCGCCTGGCCGGGCTTGAGCGTGAACTGCTGGAAGAGCTGGGTATCAGCGTTGAGCAGGCTCGCCCGCTGTTGGATATTCGCCATGATTACCCGGACAAGCAGGTCCGTCTGGATGTGTGGCTAGTGGATGATTTTACCGGTGAGCCGCATGGCGCTGAGGGTCAGCCGATTCGTTGGGTGTTGCCTGATGAGCTTAACCACTATGCCTTTCCTGCGGCCAATGCGCCGATTGTGACTGCGGCGCAATTACATGAGCGCTATGTGATTACCCCTGATATGACTTCCCCCGCTGAGCTTGCTCAGGGCGTGGCGGATGTTATTAGGCGTGGTGCGCGCTTGATTCAGGTGCGGCAGACGCAGTGGTCGGCGGAGCAGTATGCCGCTGCTTGTGCAGAGCTGCTGGAGCGCTTTGCCGGGCAGGCGGTGTTAATGTTCAAGGGTGATGCGGTGGCGGATCAGGCTGGCTGTGGTTGGCATTTGACGGCGCGGCAGTTGATGGCCTTGGGTGCCGACCTGAGTGCCGGCAGGGCGCGTTTGGCGGCGTTTTCCGGGCTGGTGGCGGCGTCTTGTCATAATGCGCAGGAGCTGGCTCTGGCGGCGGCGCTGGGGGTAGATTTTGTTACTCTGTCTCCGGTGTTGCCGACGGCGTCGCATCCCGGGGTTAATGGGTTAGGGTGGGATCAGACCCGTGCCTTGATTGCCGGGGTGAATATGCCGGTGTATGTATTGGGTGGCATGCAGTGTGGGGATTATGCGCAGGCCTTTGAGGTTGGGGCGCAGGGCGTAGCGGGGATTCGGGGGTTTTGGTAGGGACCGCTGGACGAGGAGGACCTCGTCCTTCCCAGGGGTGCGAGCTGGCTTTTCCGGGAGTGTCGAGCTCCTGCTCGACTGGAGAGGCCGCTGGACGTGGGGGACCTCGTCCTTCCCAGGGGTGCATGCTGGCGTTTCCGGGAATGTCGAGCTCCTGCTCGACTGCAGAGGCCGCTGGACGAGGGGGACCTCGTCCTTCCCGGGAGGGTGCGGCTGGGTTAGTCCTGGCTATTCCGCACAATATCATCCCGTCGTTTGTTCAGGCGTTCCACCTGGCCGAGGCCGAGTTGGAAGGCCCAGCGGGGGTCGTGGTTGACGTGGATTTCTTCGTTATCGGAGGGCTGAAAACGGTCGACCAGTAGCCAGTAGCGGCCATTGAGGTCGTACAGGCTGGCTTCCAGTTCGGCGCCACCCCAGGTGCTGACGCTCATGTTCAGCATAGGCTCATCCAGCTCCAGGTCAGTGCGCAAACGAACATCCTGAGCTGACAGGCTGATCAGGCCCAGAACCATCTGGTTCATCCAGCGTTCGTTACCGGATTGCGCTTCATCAGCCAGGCCGTCGAGGCGGAAATTGTATTCACCCTGCTCGCGCTTGTTCAGCTGCAGCACTTCACCATCGGCATGACGCCATTCTGCTTCTTTGGCGAAAGTCATTGGCAATTCGGCGACTTGCAGATCCAGCCAGTCGGCGCTGTTCATGGAGATGCCCAAGGCGCGATTGATCAACCACACCTGATCCTCACCGGCAAAGCGAATCAGTTGGCCATTACCTACACCGTTGCCGTAGATAATTCCGAACTCACCCGCACTGCCGCTGACATCCACGCGAAAACTGTCTGCAGTGGCTGCTGCTTCATCATCCACGCCCAGGCGGGCATGATGCTCGGGATTGTCCGTTTGCGGGTCCTGCCGACGCGCTCCACGTATGGCATGCAGCAAAGCAGCAAGGCGTTCACGGAAGATCGGGAAGTTGTCGTGCTCAGCAACCGTCCAGTTGCCGTCGTCGCGTACCAGGGTGATTACCTGCTCGTCACGTTGCAAACGGATCTGCTCGGCGCCGGCCAGACTGGCCAGCTGCTCCTCATTGAGCAGCGGCTGGCTGTCGAAGTCGGCGATGCGGTCACGGTCGCGCAGTTGCAACGCCAGTACCAGGAGCACCAGCGCCAGCAGGCCGACAATGATAATGGCTTTACGCATGGCGACCTCCTTATGCTTTGCGCCGCAGGCGGCCGATCAGCCACCAGCCGAACACACCCAAGGTCAGCAAGGCCGGCACCAGGGCAATGTTGATGACTTTCAGGCGGGTACCCAACTGCTCGATATCCGCATTCAGACGGAAGCGTACATCACGCAGCTGGCGACGGATTTCCAGTTTCTCATCGAGAAAGCCCTGAATCGCCTGTTCCTGCTCGACGGTCAGATCTGCCATCTGGGTCGGATCCTGCCCCTGTTGCAATTCAGCCAGTCTGCGCTCTGTTTCGGCAAGCTGCTGCTGCAAACGCTGCTCACTGGCACGGAAACGACGCTCGGCATCGCGTTGCAGCTCTTCAACAACGGTAAAGGGCCGGCTGAAATCACCCCGTGAACGCACGCTGATCAGTGCTTCGGAGCCCGACAGGTTATCCAGTGCATTGACCAGGAAGCCGCCATTATCAGCCCAGGGTTGCGGGATGCGCTGCCCGAAGAAGTCCTGTACCTGGACCCAGAGGCGGTCAGCCAGCAGGTCGGTATCAGCGACAACGACAACATTGATATTGCTCACTTCGGTACGTTCCGGCTGCAGCCCTTCCAGACCATCCGGGTAAGCGGTGGAGACCGGGCCCTGAATGCGCGCAGCAAAGTGGTACACCTGGTCATCCGGCTGGAAGCCGCGCAACAGGGTTTCCGGATCTTCCAGTTGCATAAAGCGATCGGAACCGACCAGAGCACTATTGGGGCTACTGGACAGCAGTGGTGTGAACCGGGTGCTGGCGCCGTCCTGCGGGATCAGCGCTCCGGCAGTACCGGTCGTCATCAGGCTCAAGGGTGCGGTGATGCTGTCGTCACGGTCCAGGTTGCCCGCCTCCAGCTCCAGCCAACCGATATGCCGCGCCGGTGGGCGCTCACGGCCACGGCTGACCGACATACCCAGGCCTTCATCAACCACCACCTGTTCCAGGTTGTAATCAACACCCCAGGCATCCAGCAGCGGGCCAAGGTCAGAGGATCGGCCATCGGCCATGCCATCCATCATGGCTTCCTGACTCTGGTCCATTTCAGCAACCGGATCGATAAAGGCCAGCAAACGGCCGCCGCGCAGTACGAACTGATCGACTGCGAACAGCGCTGACTCGGTCAGGCCTTTCGGGTGCACCAGCAAGAGGACTTCCACCTCTTCCGGTACCTGATCCATATCATGATCCAGCGGCGTGATGCTGAACTGCTGACGAATCTGCTCGAAAGCCACCCAGGGCGCTTGCCCCTGTCCGGTCATCGGGTTCATGCCGCCATCCAGTGGCAGGCCGCTGATCATGCCAATCTGCGGTTTGCTCTCCTGCGCCAGGCTGTGCACCAGTCGGCTCAGCTCATACTCCAGCAGGCCTTCCTGCTCGAGAGCGAAGAAAGGAATCACTTCGCGCTCGGCCAGGTTGTTGGTGCCGGCCAGACCGAAATACAGGCGCTCGCCAGTCTGCCCCAGGGGCACGGCTTGCAGACCGAATTCAGCGGCGCGGTCTTCGGCCTCGGAGAAGGGTTGCGGATCAATCACCTGCACCCGCAGCTTGCCGCCGGCAACGCGCTCATACTCGCGCAGCAGCTCTTCGACGCGGCGGGCATAGTTACGCAGCACTACCATGTCGCGCGTGGCGCGATCGGAGAAGAAAAAGTTCAGCGTGATCGGCTCATCCAGATCCCGCAGGATCTGACGAGTGCCGTCAGAGATGGTGTACAGCTTCTGCTCGGTCAGATCGAGCCGGGCACCGGGCAGCAAGACGTTGGTGGCCATGTTGAAGGCAAGAAAGGCCAACAGCAGCACCAGCAGGCCGGTACCGGAATACATTAATCGTTTCATGGGTCGGTCTCCTTTGCCTCAGTCGGCTTTTTTCAAATCGATAACGATGGCGGTAGCAAACAGCCAGGCGGCCATCAACGAGATGAAATACAGCAGGTCACGCAGATCCAGTACGCCTTTACTGATGGCTTCAAAGCGGATCAGGAAACTGAGCGAGGCAATGGCATCCAGCAGCATCTGGGGCGCCCAGCCACTGAACAGGTCAAGCAGCAGTGGAAAGCCACTAACAATAAAGATAAAGCAGGCGACCACGCTGACGATAAAGGCAATGACCTGATTCTTGGTCAGTGCCGACATGCACGAGCCAATGGCCAGATAACTACCCGCCAGCAACCAGCTACCCAGATAACCGGTAAAGATGGCACCGTTATCCGGATCACCCAGGTAATTGACCGTGATGATGATCGGGAAAGTCAGCACCAGGGCAATGCCGATGAACACCCAGGCGGCGAGGAACTTGCCCAGTACCATATCCACCCGCGAGACCGGCAGGGTCATCAGCAGCTCAATGGTGCCCGATTTTCGCTCTTCCGCCCACAGCCGCATGGCCACGGCCGGTACCAGAAACAGGTACAGCCAGGGATGGAAGTTGAAGAAGGGGACCAGATCAGCC
>SKFV01000323.1 GCA_007117785.1 Pseudomonas sp. | reverse complement strand
GACTATTACCGATGAAGCTTCGGCAATGGAGTGGGCTGGGCATGCCCCGCGCCTGATCGAAGGCCGCGCCGATAATATCAAGGTGACCCGGCCTGAAGACCTGGAGTGGTTGTCGCGTTAGGTTGAGTCGGACGTAGACCTATGAAATCTCACCCCAGTCATCGCGAACTGCTTAGCAGTGTAGCGATCCAGGTTTCTACCCGACAACACCCCCTGTTCTTGCAGCTTCACCCTCATTGACTAGACTCGGTTCACGGCCCTGATTTGATCAAGGCGTTTTTACGCGCCCTTGTCTTGGAGTCGCACTGGATACCGGGCACCAAAAGCCACAGTATCCTTTTTCAATGTTTGTGGAGAGCGTAGTAATGTCAGAGCGTGAACAAGGAACCGTCAAATGGTTCAACGATGCCAAAGGTTTTGGTTTTATCCAGCGTGAATCAGGTCCGGATGTATTTGTGCACTTTCGCGCCATCCGTGGCGATGGACACCGCACTTTGGTTGAAGGCCAAGCTGTGGAGTTCACTGTCAGTGAAGGCCAGAAAGGTTTGCAAGCAGATGATGTAACCGCCGTGTGAGCCTTGATTAAAGCCTTGCACTCTGTAAGGCCAAGACCCTGAGCTGCTAGACTATCGCGGATAGAATCTACGGTAGATAAATATGGAATTTTCCACTCTGTTCAGGGAGTTTGCGGCTCTGCTGGCAATTGCGGTCGCAGCTGGCTTTATTGCCAACCGGCTGCGTCAGCCGCTTATTGTCGCTTTTATTGCCGTGGGCATTCTGGTTGGGCCGCCGGTAATGGGCCTGTTTGAGCACAATATCGCAATGGAGCTGCTGGCAGAGTTTGGCATTGCCTTGTTGCTCTTCGTGGTGGGCCTCAAACTGGATCTGCACCTGATCAAAACCATGGGACCAGTGTCTCTGGCTACGGGGCTAGGGCAGATCACTTTCACCGCCACCTTCGTCTTCCTGATTTGCCAGTTGCTGGGTATCGATCTGACAGCCTCCCTGTATATCGCTGCAGCGATGAGCTTTTCCAGCACCATCATTATCGTCAAGCTGCTATCCGACAAGCGGGAAATCGATTCCCTCCATGGACGCATTGCTATTGGTTTTCTGATCGTTCAGGACATTATGGTGGTGATCACCATGATTGTGATCACCGCCATGGGTGCAGCCGGTGAACAGGCACAATTGACCACTGAGGTGTTTTCGGTGCTGGCCCGCGGCCTTCTGCTGTTGGCTGGTGTGGCCTTGTTGATGCGCTATGTATTGCCTTACCTGTTGACTTATGCAGCGACGTCAACCGAGTTGCTGGTGCTGTTCTCCATTGCTTTGGCCATCAGCCTGGCGGGTTTGAGTGACTGGATTGGTTTCAGCAAGGAAGTGGGGGCCTTTCTGGGGGGGATCGCACTGGCCACGACACCCTATCGTGAAGCTATTGGCTCTCGACTGATCAGTGTGCGAGATTTTTTGCTGCTGTTCTTTTTTATTTCACTGGGTGCGCAGCTGGACTTCGCTACTCTGGGCGCGCAGGTGCCCATCGCTTTGCTGTTGTCCGCTTTTGTGCTGATCGGTAACCCCCTGATTGTGGTCAGTATCATGGGGGTAATGGGCTTTCGTCGGCGCACCGGATTTCTGGCAGGTCTGGCGGTGGCACAAATCAGTGAGTTCTCGCTCATTCTGGCGGCGCTGGGTTTTGCTCTGGGGCATATCAATCAGGAAACAGTCGGCCTGATTACGCTGGTTGCATTGATCACCATTGCGGTCTCTACCTACATGATTCTCTATTCACATGCGCTCTATGCCTGGCTGGCGCCTGTGCTCAAGCCATTTGAGCGCAAGGGCTTTGACCGTGAGGCGGAATTGCAGGGTGCTCATGAAGTGCGTATACCAGATGTCATTCTGTTCGGTTTGGGGCGTTACGGTAGTCATGTTGCCCGCGGTCTGGCAGAAGCGGGTTTCGATGTGCTGGCCGTCGATTTTGACCCTACGCGGGTCAAGGGCTGGCAGGATGATCGGGTGGCGGTGCGGTATGGTGATGCGGAAGATCCGGACTTCATCCCTTCATTACCCTTGAGCGGGGTAAAGCAGGTGATCAGTACTGTGCCGCAGCGCGAAGTCAGTATCAGTTTGTTGAAAGCACTGCGGGCTGAAGGGTTTGGCGGTGAGGTCACCGTGACCAGTCATCGCCCTGACCTAGTCGAGTTTTACCGGCAGCAGGGCTGTGACCGGGTGTTGTTGCCCTACAGTGATGCGGCGGATCAGGCGATTTATCAGATTCGTCAGGCGCTGCAGCAGGGCGCTTGAGCTTGTTCAGGTGTCATGCACATCACTGGGTATCTGCGCCTGTAATGCCTTGATATGCTCGCTGAGGCCAATCGCCTTGTTTACATCCAGTTCCAGCGCGATGCCGGTGCTGAGTGATTCATCCAGATTGGCAGCAGCGACAATGGCATCCATGACGCGTTCCGATCGACGTGCTTCAACCAGAATCATGACCACTTCACGCGGGCTGAGGATTTCCAGTCCGAAAATACCGGTCACCTTCTCCAGGCCTTGGCCGCGGGCATTGCCAATTATGGTGGCGCCGGTGGAGCCGGCTGCTCGCGCAGCATCCATGACATCGCCAGTTTTCTCGTAGTCGACAAAAGCAATAATCAGACGAAAGTCCATCAGGCGCTCCAGAGCTCTTTCAGGTTGGTTGTCGGCCAACAGTCTAGCCTCAATGCCACGATTATTACTTGATACAGATCAGGGCGAAGGCCAACTGAACTCCTCGGCCCCGTTGGCATTCACCTTGAGCCAGCGGTCGGCGTCGGCTTCGCCATCGGTTTCCTGCCAGGTGCCGACTGAACAGCGCACTTCATGGCCGGTTGCGTCGAAAACAGCTTGTGCGCATTCGGCATCGGTGGCCCAGGGCGTGTCCGGGCTGTCGAACCAGATCGAGGTCCATTTGCCGGCAGCCTTGGGAATGATCTGTACGGGGATGCACTCGCCGTTCAGCATCAGATTGCCCTGGCGTTTGCCAGCGGGCAGCTCCAGCTGACCCTGGGTACCCAGCCAGTCGAGCAGGGCGGGCACATGGTCTTCACGCAGGTAGATTTCAATATCCGGTTGGCGCACGGGTAGTCCCTCAGTGTCGTTGCAGCATGATCAGGTCCATGGCGACTTCCAGCCCCGGCACGCCCTGTTCGATCAGTTGTGTTTGACGCTCCTGCTGACTGCGAAAGCCATGTGGAGTCATACCGATCAAGTTGCTCAGGTCAGTAGCGCTCAAGGTCAAAGGATAGCGCAAGGTTTGCTGGCTGACGACTGACAGATTCTCCGGCAGGTCCTTGATCAGTGGCGGGGTTGGATGCACTTCGGGGTAAAGACCCTGCCGTAGAGTAAGCAAATGATCACTGTGCGGGCCAACCAGCAATAACCGGCCACCGGGTTTGAGTACTTTCAGGCAGGCATCCCATTGCCAGGGGCTGAATACGCAGAGCAGGGCATCAACACTCTGTTCAGCAAAAGGCAGGCGGGCACTGGAGGCCACCAGCCAGCGCACGTCGTGATTGCGTTTACTGGCCTTGACCACCGCATCCTTGCTGATGTCCAGGCCACCACACTCCAGTGCTGGCAGGCTGCGGGCCAGGCGATCCAGGTAATAGCCTTCACCACAGCCGATATCCACCAGATTGCCCTCGGGCAGGTCTGCAAACAGACTGTTGATGGCATCACTGACCGGCTGGTAATGCCCGGCATCGAGAAAGGCCTGGCGACAGGCGAGCATCTGTGGGGTGTCGCCAGGGTTGCGGCTGTTCTTGTGCTGCACCAGCAGCAGGTTCAGGTAACCCTGACGGGCCTGATCGTAGCTGTGGTTGTTGTCGCAGCGCCACTGTCGCTCGTTTTGCTGCAGCGGCGCCTGGCAATGCGGGCAAATCAATTGCAGCATCAGACCAGCAACCGGGTCAGGCTGGCCTGATAGATATCGGTCAGGGTATCCAGGTCAGCGGCACTGATGTGTTCGTTGACCTGGTGGATGGTCGCATTGATCGGGCCGAGCTCGACCACCTGGGTGCCCATGGTGGCGATAAAGCGCCCGTCAGAAGTGCCGCCAGAGGTCGACGGCTGGGTCTCGCGGCCGGTGACGTCACGAATGGCAGCGGCGACGCCGTCGAGCAAATCACCCGGCTCGGTCAGGAAGGGCAGGCCGGACAGGGTCCAGTCCAGTTCGTAATCCAGTCCGTGCTGGTCGAGCAGGGTGGTGACCCGTGCCTTGAGGCCATCCACTGTGGACTCGGTAGAGAAGCGGAAATTGATCAGGGCCACCAGTTCGCCCGGTACTACATTGGTCGCGCCGGTGCCGCTGTTGATATTGGAAATCTGGAAGCTGGTCGGCGGAAAGTAGTCATTGCCGTTATCCCAGGCTTCCGCCGCCAGCGCGGCCAACGCAGGCGCTGCCAGATGAATCGGGTTGCGTGCCAGGTGCGGGTAGGCGACATGGCCTTGCTTGCCCTTGATGGTCAGGCGGGCATTCAGTGAGCCGCGGCGGCCGTTCTTGACCACATCACCCACCAGCTCTGTACTGGAGGGTTCGCCGACAATGCACCAGTCGACCTTTTCCTCGCGCGCAACCAGGGTCTCTACCACCTTGACCGTGCCCTCGGTGGCTGGACCTTCTTCGTCGCTGGTAATCAGGAAAGCGATTGAGCCCTTGTGCTGGGGGTGCTCGGCGACAAAACGCTCGACCGCAACCAGCATGGCAGCCAGGCTGCCTTTCATATCCGCTGCGCCGCGGCCATGCAGCATGCCGTCGATGATTTTGGGTGCAAAGGGCGGGTTATCCCAGCGTTCGACCGGGCCGGTGGGCACAACGTCGGTATGCCCGGCAAAGCAGAGCACCGGGCCATCCGTCCCGCGACGGGCCCAGAGATTGTCCACATCACCGAAACGCAGGTTTTCGATGACAAAGCCAATACTGGCCAGGCGTTCGGCCATCAGTTGCTGACAGCCGGCATCCTCCGGCGTGGTGGAATCACGGGAAATCAGCTCGCAGGCCAATGCCAGGGTCGGGGACAGATCGCTCATCGGAGTACTCAGTATTCAGGTGTAATCGGAGGATATGATAACAGATGGCAGCGGCTTACTCTGCCGCTTGCCAGCGTTTGCGCCGCCAGGCACGGCGCTGTTTCTTGTCCAGATAGGTCCAGGCCAGCAAACGGCTGTGCTTGTTGCCCTGGGCCATATCGATCACGCGCAGGTCAGCGACGCCCTGTTTTTCCAGCTGCTGACGCAGGGGTGGCAGATTGGCGGCCTTGGATACCAGGGTGGTAAACCAGAAGACCTGAGTGGCAAAGGCCTGGCTGTTGGCAATCAGTCGTTGCAGAAAGCCGGCTTCGCCACCCGGGCAGATCAGTTCATGCGACTGTCCGGCAAAGTTGAGCCCGGGGTCGCGCTTGCTCTCCCGCTTGCCCAGTTGTTGCCACTTTTTCTGGTTGGCGGCTCGGGCAGTCGACTGGTCGGCGTGGAAGGGCGGGTTGCACAGGGTGAAATCCAGGCGCTCATCAGGCTGGATAATGCCGCTGAACACCTGCGCCGGGTCGGCTTGCTTGCGCAGTCTTATGGCCGGCAAAAAGTCCGGATTTGCCTTCAGGATGCGTTGCGCGTTATCCAGCGCCATCTGGTCGCTATCGCTTGCAACAAAATGCCAGCCATAGGCGGCATGACCGATCAGCGGATAAATCAGGTTGGCGCCGCAGCCGATATCCAGTCCGCATAATGCGTTGCCGGGCGGTAGTTGGCCGTCATGGCTGGTGCTGAGCAGGTCGGCGAGGGCATGAATCACATCGGCCCGCCCGGGTACCGGTGGACAGAGGTAGCCCTCGGGAATATCCCAGGTGCTCAGACCGTACTGGGTTTGCAGCAGGGCGCGGTTAAGCTCCTTGACTGCCGCGGCATTGGTAAAATCGATGGTCTGCTCGCCGCTGGGGTTGCGCGTCAGGTGCGGCTTGAGCGCCTTGTTGCGGTTGGTCAGTGCGGCAAAGTCATAGTACCCCTGATGCCGGTTGCGCGGGTGAAAGGGCATCAGGGCTGTACTCCGACATACACAGTGTTGGTGGATTCACCGCTCTGGAACGGATTGTAAAAGGGCACCACATGGGCGTCGCAGGTCTTGAACAACTGCTGCATGACGGCCATGAATTCAGCATCCGGCGGATCCTGCGACCAGAGCGCAAAGACGCCACCTGAACGCAGTTGTCGAGCCATCTTGCCAAGGCTGTCCACGGTATAGAAACTGGCGTTGGAGGCATGCAGCAGGGCGTGCGGCGAGTGGTCAATGTCGAGCAATATGGCATCAAACTGACGGCCGGGCGCTTCCGGATCAAAACCGCCAGAAGGGTCAACCGCCATATCGAAAAAGCTGCCATGGATATAGCGCGTGCGCGAGTCGGCGTTGAGCGTCTTGCCCAGCGGGACTTTTTCCTCACGGTGCCACTGGATCACGGTATCCAGATAATCCACGATCAGCAGCTCATTGACGCGCGGGTCTTCGAGTGCGGCAACAGCGGTATAACCTAGACCCAAGCCACCGACCACCACGCTTAGCTGATCGCCGTTGACTGCGGCCAGGCCGAGCTTGCTCAGGGCGATTTCCGCTTCGGGAAACATGCTCGACATCAGGAACTCATCGCCCAGCTTGACCTCATAGATATCCCGCTCACCCAGCGCCGGAATGGTCCGCCGCCGCAGCGAAATCTCGCCAATGGCCGAGGGTTGGCAATCAATTTCTTCAAACAAAAGGCCCATGCTGGCTCCGCAGTCAGTCGCAGCGCGCATCTTAGCATTTGCTGAGTGGAGACGTGCTGGTGGGGTATAATTCAGCGCTACAGGCTTAATCAATACATCCAAGACAACTCAGGCTTTGCCCTCAGCTCAGTCTAGCCCCTCTCCCCTTCGCGGGAGAGGGGTTGGGGAGAGGGGGAGCGCACTCAGCCACACTCACCGAGGCCTCCATGACCACAATCGATCCCCGCTTTGGCGGTATCGCCCGACTTTACGGCACTGACGGCCTGACCAGGTTGCAAGCCAGTCATATGCTGGTGGTCGGCATTGGCGGTGTCGGTTCCTGGGTGGTCGAAGCTCTGGCGCGCACTGGGGTGGGCAAGATCACACTTATTGATATGGACGATATCTGCGTCACCAATACCAACCGCCAGTTACCAGCGATGACGGGCACGGTCGGGCGGCTCAAGGTGGAGGTGATGGCCGAACGGGTTCGGGCGATCAACCCGGACTGCGAGGTCAATCCGGTAATGGACTTTGTCACCGAGGCGACCTTGCCGACTTACATGGAGGGCGAGATCGATTGCGTGGTGGATTGCATCGACAGCGTCGCCGCCAAGGTGGCGCTGATCGTCTGGTGCAAGCGGCGCAAGATACCGCTGGTGACCACGGGGGGCGCCGGCGGGCAGATCGATCCGACCCAGGTTGTGGTCGCTGATTTGTCAAAGACCGTGAATGATCCCCTGGCGGCCAAGGTACGCTCGCAGCTGCGACGCTCGCATAATTTTGCCCGCGCCGAGAGTAAACGCAGCTTTGGTGTGCCCTGTGTGTACTCCACCGAACAGCTGCGCTACCCGATGCCGGATGGCAGCGTGTGCCAGCATAAGTCTTTTGTTGGTGAAGGCGTGAAGCTGGATTGTGCGGGCGGCTTTGGTGCTGTGACCATGGTCACGGCGACCTTCGGTATGGTGGCAGCGGCTGAGGCGGTGAAGCGGGTATTGGGTAAGCGGCAAGCTTGATGCTCTGCAGTGCCTGGACTTGGATCGTCACACCACTGCGCGGTTCGCGATGACGCAGAGGCGTCAGCCCAGGGTGATGTGTGGCTTTGGAGTTTGACGGGCACGGCATGCCGTGCCCCTACGCCGGGGGTTAGGACCACCGGAAGTGGTTTGGGTTGTGCGTGCGGTGAGGTTGGTGTTTTCAGGCGTGTTGTGGCGAAACGTGGCGGGCACGGCATGCCGTGCCCCTACGTCAAGGGTTGGCTATGTGTGGCTGTATGGTTGTTGCGTGCGCCAGGTTGGTGATCATGGCTGGCTAGTAATACGCCAAGCCAGATATCTCACGAAGGGGTTCGGCATGCCGAGCCAAACAACACCATCGAGCCTGATATGATTCCCACGAGAATTCATGTTCCCAACCAAAAGGCCTGGCTTACAATCCTTGCGTAGGGGCACGGCATGCCGTGCCCGCTACGGAATCAGCTACGAAGCTCAGTTATGCGCGTGCAGCATTTCGTTGAGCTGGATGGCGCTCTTGTTGGTTTTGCACTCTATGGCACCCGTCTGCGAGTTGCGGCGGAACAGCAGATCGCTCTGGTTGGCCAGGTCGCGGGCCTTGACCACTTCTACCAGCTTGTCGCTGTCATCGAGCAGGGCGATCTTGATGCCGGCGGTGATATAAAGGCCAGCCTCTACGGTGCAACGGTCACCCAGCGGGATGCCGATACCGGCATTGGCGCCGATCAGGCAGCCTTCGCCGACCGAAATGACGATATTGCCGCCACCGGACAGGGTGCCCATGGTCGAGCAGCCACCGCCCAGATCCGATCCCTTGCCAACGAAGACGCCAGCGGAAATGCGTCCTTC
>SKFV01000154.1 GCA_007117785.1 Pseudomonas sp. | reverse complement strand
AGCAATCCCGCTGAAAAGGAATCCTCTTCAGCCGAGGCTGCGTGCCCCAATACCCCCGGTATCAGCCGGGTGACCGCATCCAGAAGGACCATGGCACCCAACTCACCACCGGACAATACATAATCGCCGATGGAAATTTCTTCATCGACACTGGTGTCGATAATGCGCTCGTCAATCCCTTCATAACGACCACAGAGCAGGATCATCCCGGGCAACTCAGCCAGTGACTGCGCCTTGGCCTGAGTCAGCGGCTGACCCTGCGGCGACAGATAGATCACCCGGGTGCCTGCTGGCGCCTGCTGCTGCATGGCACCCAGTGCCTGTTGCAGAGGCTCGACCTTCATCAGCATGCCAGGACCACCACCAAAAGGCCGGTCGTCAACCGTGCGATGCCTGTCATGGGTAAAGTCACGCGGATTGCCGAAGCTGATCTGCAACTGACCGCGACGAACTGCGCGACCGGTTACTCCATGCTCAGTCAGAGCCGAAAACATCTCCGGAAACAGGCTGACTATGCCGGCCCACACCGGTTAAAACTCCGGGTCCCAGTCAACCTGCATGCGACCGGCCGCCAGATCAATCTCGCGGATGAATTCATCCGGGACATAGGGCAACAGGCGCTCACGCTGATCGAGACTACCCGTACAAGGCTTGACCACCAGCACATCGTTGGCGCCGGTTTCAAGCAAGTGATCAACTACACCGAGCAATTCACCGCTCAGGGTCAACACCTGCAAACCTTGCAACTGATGCCAGTAGTACTCACCTGGCGCCAGGCTTGGCAAACTGGCTGAGGGCACACAGACTTCGTGGCCAACCAGCTCCAATGCCTGATTGCGATCATTGACGCCCTTGAGCTGTACAACAAGTACACGCCCCTGCAGGCGGCCACTGACCACGTCTACTGATTGCTGGTGCGCACCGTGGCGCAGCACCCAGCCCGAATAATCCAGCAGATTGTCGAGCGGATTAGTGTGCGAGTAGATTTTTACGGCACCACGGATACCGTGTACCGAAACAACCTCACCCATCACTGTCAGCGGCTGCGACATCGCTGCCGAATCAACGGCCATCTCAGGCAGACGCCTGATTGTCCTTCAGCAGGGCAGCAACACGCTCGGACGGCTGGGCGCCCTGGCTCAGCCAGTAATCAACCCGTTCCTGATTGACCGACAGGCGAATTTCACCGCCGTTGGCGATCGGGTTGAAGAAGCCGACGCGCTCTACAAAGCGGCCATCGCGGGCGTTGCGGCTGTTGGCGACAGTCAGGTGATAAAAGGGGCGCTTCTTGGAGCCACCACGAGCAAGACGAATGGTTACCATGTGGACATCGTTTCCTGTGTTTGTATAACGCTCAAATGATTCAATGCGGGGCGGGCGCTAACACGTAGCAGGCCTCGTACCCGAAAGGTCGCGTATTCTACGGAATATCGCGACCATTGAAAACTCTTTTTTCCCGTACAGGGTACGGGTAAGCCGTCAGAACTTGGGCATACCACCACCCGGTGGCAGCATACCACCCGGACCGCCCATACCACCGGGCCCGCCGGGACCACCCATACCGCGCATCAGTTTGGCCATACCGCCCTTGCCGCTGACCTTTTTCATCATCTTCTGCATCTGCTTGTGCTGCTTGATAACGCGGCCGATATCCTGGATCTGGGTACCTGAACCAGCAGCAATCCGACGCTTGCGCGAACCGCTGATGATATCGGGATTGCGCCGCTCGGCCGGAGTCATCGAGTTGATGATCGCCTCCATACGGGTGAACTGCTGCTCGGCCGCGCTTTGCGCCGTTTCCATCTGCCCCGGGTTCATCTTGCCCATCATCGGCAGCTTGTCCATCATCGAGCCCAGGCCACCCATACCGCGCATCTGCTGCAGCTGATCACGGAAGTCTTCCAGATCGAAGCCCTTGCCTTTTTTCAGCTTTTTGGCCAGCTTTTCGGCCTTGTCCTTGTCCAGCTTCTGCTCGGCCTGTTCGATCAGGCTGAGCACATCGCCCATACCGAGAATCCGCGAGGCAACACGGTCCGGATGGAAGGGCTCAAGACCATCAACCTTTTCGCCCACACCGAGGAACTTGATCGGTTTACCCGTGATCTGACGAACCGACAGGGCAGCACCACCGCGGGCATCGCCATCGACTTTGGTCAGAATGACACCCGTCAGCGGCAGCGCTTCATTGAAAGCCTGAGCCGTATTGGCCGCATCCTGACCGGTCATGGCATCAACCACAAACAAGGTTTCCGCCGGATTGATCGCGGCGTGTACCTGCTTGATCTCGCTCATCATGTCGGCATCGATAGCCAGACGACCGGCGGTATCGACAATCAGCACATCCATATAACGGCTGCGCGCTTCAGCCAGCGCGGCCTGGACAATGGCCACCGGCTGCTGGGTCAGATCCGACGGAAAGAAGGTGACGCCCACTTCCGTAGCCAGGGTTTCCAGCTGTTTGATCGCGGCCGGCCGGTAAACATCGGCACTGACCACCATGACCTTTTTCTTCTCGCGCTCGCGCAGGGTTTTCGCCAGCTTGGCCACACTGGTGGTCTTACCTGCACCCTGCAAACCGGCCATGAGGATGACGGCGGGCGGTTTGACCGCCAGGTTGAGGCCCTCGGCCTCGCCCATGATGGCTTCCAGCTCGGCCTTGATGATCTTGACGAAGACCTGACCCGGCGACAGGCTGCGCGAGACTTCCTGACCCACCGCACGATCGCGCACCTGGTCGACAAAGGTCTTGACCACTGGCAAGGCAACATCGGCCTCCAGTAGCGCCATGCGCACTTCACGCAGGGTGTCCTTGATATTGTCTTCGGTCAGCTTGGCCCGGCCGGTCACGCCACGCAGACTGTGTGACAAGCGATCGGTAAGATTTTCGAACATCACAACTCTCCTTGGCTTCGGACACCCGTCAGGGGTGGAAGCGAATCAGCCGCAAAGTATACCGTGAAGGCCTCGGGGATAACAGCGAGACGCTTTATCCAGCGCCGCGCTTGTGCCACACTGCGGCTTTGTTGCCAGTAACGCGCAAGGACGTATGACAACCCTTATTCCCAGCTTGTTGGCCGCCGCCCTGTATCTGGGGGGCTTGGTCTACCATATCTACTGCCTGCGCAGCCGTCAGCCTCTCAAGGTTGACCTGCTCCGCGGGATCGGTCTGATTGCCCTGCTCCCGCATGCTGTCAGCCTGTACCTGCAACTGCTTACCGCGCATGGGCTGGCGCTGGGCTTTTTCAATGCCGCCTCGCTGATCGCCTGGCTGGTGATTGCCCTTACCCTGCTGTCCAGTGTGCGCGCCCCAGTCACCACCCTGCTGCTCGGCCTCTATCCGATGGCGCTGGTCAGTGTTCTGCTCGCCGGCCTGCAAAGCGAGCAGGCGACGACTGTGATTGCCGGCCAACCTGGCCTTCTGGTGCATGTGTTGCTATCGATTCTGGCCTACGGCATCCTTACCATAGCGGCCTTTCAAGCGGTTTTGCTGGCCATCCAGAACTATCAACTGAAACACAAGCACCCGACGCGCCTGATCCGTACCTTCCCGCCACTGCAGACCATGGAGCACCTGTTGTTCCAGTTTCTGCTCTGCGGCGTATTACTGCTGACGCTGGCCCTGGCCTCAGGCTTTGTCTTTCTTGATAGCATGCTGGCGCAAGAAGTAGCCCACAAGACCTTGCTCTCAACGCTTGCCTGGGTGGTCTTCAGCATTCTGCTCTGGGGCCGGCACTTCCGTGGCTGGCGTGGCAGCAATGCCATTCGCTGGACCCTGGCGGGCTTCATGTTACTTATGCTGGCCTACTTCGGCAGCAAGCTGGTTCGTGAATTCCTGCTGCCACTCTGATGCCCCTGTCGACTGCCAATGAGGCGCTGCTGTGAACGAAGCATCCACGGAATTTCTGCTCGGTTTCCTTGCGGTACTGATTGTGTTGTCGGCGTTCTTTTCCAGCTCCGAAACCAGCATGATGAGCCTCAATCGCTACCGGCTCAAACACCTGACCAAGGAAGGTCACCGCGCTGCCAAGCGCTCGGCAAAACTGCTTGAACGACCGGATCGCCTGCTGGGTACCATTCTGGTCGGCAATAACATCGTCAACATCCTTGCCGCCTCGCTGGCCACCATCGTTGCCGTACGCATCTGGGGCGATGCCGGTATTGCCATCGCCACCATTTCATTGACCATCGTGATTCTCATCTTCGGCGAGATTACCCCCAAGACCTTTGCTGCTTTGCGCCCGGAACGCATTGCCTTTCCCGCCAGCCTTATTTTGACTCTGCTGCAGCGGGCATTCTATCCGGTAGTTTGGGTCTGTAACGTCATCAGTAACCAACTGCTACGCCTGCTCGGTGTTGACCCGGCCGACAACGGGGATGATCAGCTGAGTACCGAGGAACTGCGTACCGTGGTGCGCGAGGCCGGACTGAGCATTACCCGCAGCCGGCAAAGCATGTTGCTGGGTATTCTGGACCTGGAAAAGATCACCGTTGATGACATCATGATCCCGCGTAACGAAGCGGTGGGCATCGACCTTGACGACGAGATGTCGAGCATCCTCAGCCAGTTGCACAACTGCCACCACACCCGCCTGCCCGTCTACCGGGGAGACATCAACAATATTACCGGCATTGTGCATATGCGTTCGATTGCCCGCCTGCTGAGTCGCGACAATCTGACCAAGGACGGACTGATTGCCGCCTGCCGCGAACCCTACTTCATTCCCGAAAGTACCCCGCTGCATACCCAGCTGTTCAATTTCCAGAAACAGAAGCGCCGTATCGCCATTGTGGTTGATGAGTATGGCGACGTGATCGGCCTGGTGACCCTGGAAGATATTCTGGAAGAGATTGTTGGCGAGTTCACCACCGACATGATGCTGCTCAGCCCGGATGTGCACCCGCAGGCTGATGGCAGCTATGTCATCGATGCCGGCGCCTCGGTGCGCGACATCAACCGCCAACTGCAGTGGACACTGCCCGAGGATGGCCCGAAAACGCTCAACGGCCTGATCACCGAGCACCTGGAGCATATTCCGGAAACCAGCGTATGCCTGAGCATCGGCCCTTATCGCATGGAAATCCTGCAAACCAAAGACAATATGGTGAAGAATGTGCGCATCTGGGAGCGAGCACTGGAAAAAGTGACCCCAGAGACCGACTGAGCCAGGCATGAGCGCCGCTACGCCGGTCGCCAACTCACCTGCCAATCCAGCTCATCAATACGCGCCGCATAGTCGGCGCTGTGCCAGCGCCCCGCCACACTGACCAACTGATCATCGCAATAGAGCAAGGGCAGCGCCGGGCGCAGCCAGGCGGGTACATCTGCTTCCTGCAGCACTGCCTTAAGTGCTTTGCGCGGCCGCCCGAGCAACTGAAGCTGCTCCCCACCCAGACGATAACGTATTTGCCAATCGCCGACCCATGGCAAGGCACCGACCTCACTAATCTGCCGCAACCAGCCGTTACCTGCAGCCAGGTGTACGTTCATCTGATCAGGCAAGGGCTCATCAAGACCGGCAGGAATACCTGCCACGGGCAACAGCCACACAGAGTCCCGGGCAAGCTGTAAACGGGCATCCGGCAACTGCCAGTGCGGTTGACGATCCGAGGCCGCCGCCAATTGCTCCTGCAATGCCAGCAAGTGCCGCTGGTCAGGCAGGCGGCAACCCTTGAGGAGCAACCAGTAGCGCAGCAGATTGCGTTGCCGGGTCGGGCTCAGGCGCTGCACTGCTGATAATGCCAGGGCCGGGAAAGGCTGCAACCAGGGGTCATCAGACACGAACTGCGCAGCGGCAAGATCCTCGGCCGCCAGCTCATCCAGTAAGTGATTGGCTTCCGCCGCATGCTCCGCCACCCGCAACAGACTAACCGGCGCCTGGGGCCATTGTTTGCTCAATGCCGGCAGCCCCTGATGGCGCAGCCAGCTGCGGGCAAATCGCTGGTCATTGTTTGCCGGATCTTCAATCCAGCTCAGGTTACGCTCGCGCAACCAGTGCTGCAGCTCGGCGCGGCCATAGGCAAGCAAGGGTCGGAACAGCTCGCCCTTGCCCAGCGGGCGTCGCTGCGGCATGCCAGCCAGCCCGCGCAGCCCGGTACCCCGCAGCAGGCGCAGCGCCAGGGTTTCTACCTGGTCATCCCGGTGATGGGCCAGCAGCATGACCTCGCCAGCACCCAGCAGGCGGGTAAACACCGCGTAGCGGGCATCCCGCGCTTGTTGCTCAATATTGCCCTGTGTGGTCAGCGCCACACGCTCAACATGCAAAGATACATCCAGTGCAGCACAGACGTGGGCACATCGGGTCGCCCAGCTATCGGCGTCCAGGTGCAAACCATGATGAATATGAAGGGCACGCAGCGGGGGTAATTGTGGCCGCAAAACAGCCACTGCATGCAGCAGTGCCAGGGAATCGGCACCGCCAGAGAAACCCAGCCAGAGGGCAGGCGCCTGCCGCACCGGCCCGAGGGCGGCCAGAAGCGCCTCGGGGCTGAAGGGCGGCGTCGCCATGGGTTACTTGATACCGAAGGCCATCAAGCGCTTGTAGCGGCTTTCGAGCAGATCTTCGGGGGACTTGGCCTGCAGATTGTCCAACTCGGTCAGCAATTGCTTCTTTATCCGTTCGGCTGCTTTCGCCGGGTCACGGTGCGCACCGCCCAGGGGTTCGGTGATCAGATTATCCACCAGGCCCAGTTCTTTAAGGCGCGGGGCGGTAATGCCCATGGCTTCGGCAGCATCGCTGGCCTTTTCCGATTTCTTCCACAGGATCGAGGCACAGCCTTCCGGCGAGATCACCGAGTAGGTGGAGTACTGCAGCATCATCAGGCGGTCACAAACACCAATGGCCAGAGCACCACCGGAGCCGCCTTCACCAATCACGGTGGAGATGATCGGCGTTTTCAGCCGCGACATGACTTGCAGGTTCCAGGCAATGGCTTCGCTCTGGCCACGCTCTTCAGCGTCAATGCCCGGATAGGCACCCGGGGTATCGATAAAGGTCAGGATCGGCAGCTTGAAGCGCTGGGCCATTTCCATCAGACGGCAGGCCTTGCGATAGCCTTCCGGCTTGGGCATGCCGAAATTGCGACGCACCTTTTCTTTGACATCGCGCCCCTTCTGGTGCCCGATCACCATGACCGGGCGCCCTTCCAGGCGAGCCAGACCACCAACGATGGCGGCGTCATCGGCAAAATGCCGGTCGCCATGCAGTTCTTCAAAGTCGGTGAAGATGTGTTTGATGTAATCCAGGGTATAGGGGCGCTGCGGATGGCGCGCCAACTGCGCGACCTGCCAACTGCTGAGACTGCTGAAGATATTCTCGGTCAGCGAGGTGCTCTTTTCCTGCAGCTTGTTGATTTCTTCGCTGATATTGATCGAGTTGTCGCTTCCCACCAATCGCAGCTCTTCGATCTTGGCCTGCAGATCGGCAATCGGCTGTTCAAATTCCAAGTATTTCTGGCTTCTGCTCATATGCGTCCATTATCCACGTCTGCCGACGTCCTGAAAAATTATTAACCATACCTTAAGGTATTGCTGGTTTCTGTGCCAGTTTAGGTAGCACTGATTAAACCGCTTCAGTGTTTTAGCCTTGTGCAACAAATCAGCAATGCAAAATCATCTGTAATGCAAAGAGACGCAGTCTTTACCCAGCTGGTCACGCAAGTGCTGCACCAAT
Organism: Pseudomonas sp.; assembly: GCA_007117785.1. Classification (GTDB taxonomy): domain Bacteria; phylum Pseudomonadota; class Gammaproteobacteria; order Pseudomonadales; family Pseudomonadaceae; genus Halopseudomonas. The sequence continues at coordinate 1,082 of SKFV01000154.1, read as the reverse complement.
TCATCTGCCGGCTCGACTCGCCAGTCATCCCCCAGACGCAGCTCGGCACTGGCATCCGGGCGTTGCAGGTCGATGCTGACCGCACAATTGCCCTGATACTGCTTCAACAGCCCGGCCATGCGCTGCAGACAGTCGGGCCCGTGACGTTCGCTATCGAGCTTGATACGTACGCTGTCAAGCAGGCTGGTGCGTGCCTCTTCCAGACTCATCACGCGCTTGGCGCGCATGCGCAAGCCGCCGGAGAAATCATCCACCGCGACCTCACCTTCCACCACCAGCAAGGCATCTTTCTGCAACAAGGCTTGTGCCGCCTGGAAGGCTTCGGCAAACAACGATGCTTCAATCCGCGCCGAACGGTCATCCAGAGTGACAAAGCCAACCTTGTCGCCGCGTTTGTTTTTCATTACCCGCAAATCGAACACCAGACCGGCGATGGTCTGACTCTCACGCGAGGGCTTGAGATCGAGAATGCGCTGCCGCGCAAAACGGCGCACTTCCTGTTCGTATTCGTCAATCGGGTGGCCGGTCAGATACAGGCCCAGGGTGTCTTTCTCACCACGCAACCGGTCCCGAAAGCTCCACTCGCGGACCTGACGATAGCTTTCATACACATCGCGCTCCGTCGAAGGGCCGAGCAAATCAGCAAAGAGGTCATCATGGCCGCTGTCCGCACTTTTTGCGGTTTGCTCGGCCGAGGCCATGGCCTCTTCCATCGCCGCCATCAGGGCGGCGCGGTTACGATCGATCTGCTCCAGGTAGGCGTCCTGCTCGGTGGCGAAATAAGGCCCGAGTGCATCCAGGGCGCCGCTGCGGATCAGGGCTTCCATGACCCGCTTGTTGATCCGCTTGAGATCGACCCGGGCACAGAAATCAAACAGGGTCTCGAAGGGGCCGCCGGCCTGCCGGGTTTCCACAATGGTTTCTACCGGACCTTCGCCAACCCCTTTGATCGCGCCCAGACCGTAGACCACGTCACCAGCCTCATCCACGGTGAACTTGTATTCGGAGACATTGACGTTGGGCGCCTTGATGCGCAGCTTCATGCTGCGGCATTCCTCGATCAGGGTCACCACCTTGTCGGT
>SKFV01000300.1 GCA_007117785.1 Pseudomonas sp. | reverse complement strand
GCGGCGGTCCGGCCAAGGTGTCGGTGGTCGCCAGCGCCTTTATGGGTAGCCTGTCTGGTTCCATCTTCTCCAATATCGCCGGTACCGGCTCCATCACCATTCCGACCATGAAAAAGGCCGGCTACCCACCCCACTATGCGGGTGCCATCGAGGCCTGCGCATCCACGGGTGGCGTCGTCATGCCGCCGGTGATGGGCGCGATCGCCTTTGTCATGGCCATCACCATCGGCGTGGATTATGCGGTGATCATGATCGCCGCCATCCTGCCGTCACTGTTGTTCTACTTCGGCCTGCTGCTGCAGGTCGATGCCTACGCCGCCCGCACCGGCATCAAGGGCATGCCGCAAGAAGAGCTGCCCTCCACGCGCAAGGTACTGATGAGCGGCTGGCCCTTCCTGTTCGTGATGATATTTCTGATGTGGGGGCTGCTGTATATGCGCTGGGAGTACTACACGCCCTGGTATGCCTGCATACTGATGATCGGGTTGTCGTTCCTGCGTAAGGAGACGCGCCTGACGCCTGCCCGCCTGTTCAGCGCGATACGTCAGATCGGCGTGCTCGTTACCCAGACAGCCGCCATAATTCTGCCGATTGCCTTTGTGGTCAGCGCCTTGACCATTACCGGCGTCACCGGCTCGGTCACCTCCGGCCTGGTGGGGCTGGGCGGTGAGAACGTCTTTCTGGTGATCCTGTTTGGCATCATCGCCTGTTTCATCATGGGCATGGCCGGCCTGGCCATCGTGGCCTATATCTTTCTGGCTGTCACTCTGGCCCCGGCAATCATTGAAGTTGGCGGGCTGAATACCATTGCCGTGCACTTCTTCATCGTCTACTACGCCATGCTGTCGGCCATTACCCCACCGGTCGGTGCCGCCGCCTTCCTGGCTGGCACCATAGCCGGTGCCAAGCCGATGAGGACATCCTTCACGGCCATGCGCCTGGGGATCGTGATCTATTTTGTTCCACTATTTTTCCTGTTCCAGCCCGCGCTTGTATTACAGGGCGACCTGACCCCGCTGATTTACGTGCTGCCCTCGATCATTGCCGGCATCATGCTGATTTCCGGTGGGTTTGAAGGTTATCTGCTGGGTGCTGGCCTGGTGAAAACCTGGCAACGGCTGCCCATGGTGGCCGCGGGCTTTGCCCTGAGTTTCCCGGGGCTAACAACAACCCTTATCGGTGGTGCGGCATCGGCCCTGCTGGTCGCTATGGTGTGGCAGCAGAACCGCACCAAGCCAGGGCTGGCATAACGACTACTAAGCAATAGAGACTGGATCAATAATCTATCCGCAGATAACCGCGATAACCGCGATAACCGACCAGAGGAAGCACCAGCCATGATCACGCTACACCACCTGAACCAGTCCCGCTCGAAACGCATCATCTGGCTGCTGGAAGAACTCGGCGTCGACTATCAGTTGGTGACCTACCAGCGCGACAGCGCCACCCGCCGTGCGCCCGAGGCACTCAAGGCGATCAACCCCTTGGGCAGATCACCGGTGATTGAAGATGACGGCCTGGTGATCTGCGAATCCGGCGCCATCGTCGATTACCTGGTCAGCCGCTACGGCGCCGATACCCTGGCGCCCCCGCTGCATACGCCTGAACACGCGCGCTATATCCAATGGCTGCATTTTGCCGAAGGCACCGCCGCCTTCCCCCTGATCGCTTTGTATCTACTAAGTGCTGACAATAGCCAAAAATGCTTTCTGGGCGGCTTTGCCAAAGAACAGATGAACGATGTGCTTACGCTGGCAAACAACGAACTGGCCGATAAAACCTACCTGATGGGCGATCAGTTCACCGGTGCTGACGTGCTGAACTCGTTTGTGTTCGAAAAGGTTGGTGAGACACGGGGGCTGAAAGAATATCCGTATCTTGAGGGGTATGTGCAGCGGATTCTGACAAGGCCAGCGGCGCAGAAAGCGGACGCGTTGGAGCGGGAGTATGATCAAGAGGTAGAGTGACAAGATAAAAAGGCAAGACCACACACTCATCGTTGTGCGTCTTGCCCCTCAAAAAGCCCCTCTGTTATCAATAGAAAAGCGATTCATTTTTACGAGCACTCCCAGCCCTCCAGCCACCCAATTATTTGAGGCTAAGGAGGTTATCTGGCCGAGGTAACGTACTTCAGCACTTCAACGACCTGCTCTGGCGTCTGTGCCCATGCCATTGCCGCTGCGTCCACTTCCTTCAGCGGATGGATGATGTCGTCATCGTGAAGCGTGATGTAGGGCGTACCCATGGCTGCGCAAAAACCGGCATCGAAAGCGGCGTTCCACTGTTTGTACTTTTCACCAAAACGGATCACTGCCAAATCGCATTGCTCCAACAGCGTTTGGGTGCGAATGCTGTTGACCTTGGCGGACTGGTGATCGCGCCAGAAGGGCACATCAGGCTTGCCAAGCACATCGCCTGCTGCATCACTGGCTTCGTGGTTGGTGACAGGGGCAGTAAATTCAACCGGCAACCCAGCGGCTTCTGCCCCAGCTTGAACCTGATGGCGCCAATCGGTATGGATTTCACCCGATAAATAAACAGTCCAGATCATGCGGTACCTCAATGGTTTTCGAGAGAGTCAGTGAAGCAAGCTCTTACTTGAACACACGCATGGCGTCACAGATAGGTACGCCATGGTGGTATGGGCTGACAGGCTACCAGAGCTCGCTGGATCCGTCTTTTACTCGACCGAATGTTCAAAACCGATAAAACTTGCTACCTCTGCAACAGGGCGACGCTTGGACACCACCGCATTGGCCGGAAAATCCTCATCCGGATAGCCCATAGCCACACAGATCATGATCACCTGATCTTCGGGAATCCCGGCATGTTCGCGCACCACCGGTGAATGCATGATGCCCTGGCTGTTGACCACACAACCCAGACCAAGGGACCAGGCGGCATTGACCAGGCCGTTGACCAGTGCGCCACAGTCAAACTGGGCGATGTCTCCATCCTTGAGCACCCGGTCATAGGTCACCACAATAGACACGGGTGCATCAAACTGGCGGAAGCCACGCAGTATCCAGTCCTGACGCTTTTCCTTGTCATCACGGGCGATACCCATGGCCTGAAAAAGCTGCACGGCAATATCGACCTGCCGCTGCCGGTGTTCACCCTCATAAGTACCAATACCGCGACTTTCCTTCAACGGCGGTACACCCTTGAGCATGCGCTCGGTATTCTCGGCACGGATACGATCGAGTGGTTCACCGCTGACCACATGCAAATGCCAGGGCTGGGTATTCATTGACGAGGGTGCCCGTGTGGCCAAGGCAATGACGTCCTCGAGCACGCTGCGCGGAACCGGCTGCTGCTTGAATGCGCGGATACTGCGGCGCCCGTTTACCACCTCATCGTAATTCACCCTTGACCTCCTTTAGCACGACAGAATGATATCAAGGATGTGATCTTACGTTCTGAGCATGCCCCATGCCATGTCATTCCGGCTCGAGCAGGCAGGCTTATACCCCGTCATAAGGTTCGACATTTTTGCTCAGTAGCCACCGGCCATATATCCTTGGACACTTCACATAACCTGACCTAAAATTTGGATGACAATAATAAGTCGATGCCGTTGAGTCCGACCACGGCTCATTGCAGTAACCCGTAAAAGGAAGCCTGCCCAGCGTGCGCAAGAACACGAAAGCTCTCAGTACCCCACCGGGCCTGTCACTCATTTCTGCCGCCACAGTGACAGGCACCATTGCCATCTGGTCGGCGCGCTCCCTTGTTCCGATACCGGGTGTAGTTCACTGATGGCAGCGCTTGACTTCGGCACTACCCCTGAAGCTATCGAAAATCAGCGCAAGCGCCTGTTGCTCTATGCCTCAGCTGGTCTTGGCAGCATTTTTCTCGGCACCTTCTGCGTCACCTCCTTTGTTCAGGGCAGAATGCTACTGGCAGTCATGTTGCTGGCCTTTCTCAGTATTGTGCTGGTCTGTGCCTATCTGGCGAAAGTTCTCAAACAGGTTCAGCCCGTTTGCCTGGTCCTCGGACTGGTTCTCTTCTTTCTCTCGAGTTATTTGCTGCTGAGCGGTGGCGCCGATGGTACCGGTGCCTACTGGTCCTATGCCGTCACCATGTTGATGGTGTTGCTGGTCGGGCCGAAAATCGGGCTGGTCTACATGACGCTGTATCTGGTGATCAACAGCATTGCGCTGTATAGCACCTTGCCTTTAGTTTACGCCTACTCCGACATCAGCATTTCCCGAATCATTGCCACTTCAATAACCCTTTACACCCTGATTCTGGCCAGTGAGTGGATACGGGTGGCCTCTTACAGCGCCATCTCTACCACCTCCGAATCACACCGCGAGCAAGCCAACACTGACCCCTTGACCCATATTCTCAATCGTTTGGGTGTGCAAACCAGACTGAAGTCCCGGCCACTGGATCCAGCATCGGCCCTGGTCATCATTGATATCGATAACTTCAAAGAGATCAATGATAAACAGGGGCATGATTTTGGTGATCGCGTATTGGTCAAGCTGGCCAGCCTGCTCAAGCAACATACCAAGGGGGGTGATATTGTCGGTCGCTGGGGCGGAGAGGAGTTTCTCGTTATTCTCAACGACACATCCACCACCTCCGCCGCCGAACTGATCAGCAAGATCAAGGAGCACTTTCAGCAGGAAGCGCTGTTCCATGAAGGCAAACATATTCCCATCACCTTCAGTGCCGGTATTGCCGCACTGGATCATGCCGAAGCCTTTGAAACAGCTACCAAGCAAGCTGATCTGCGTTTATACAAGGCCAAGGAGCAAGGCAGAAATCGCGTCATTGCAGCAGATTGAAGTCACCCGTAAGCTCGGTAACGAGAAAGGCCCCGTTTTAATGACAGGGCCTTTCTCCATGCAACTCCATGCCCATTCCATCAGGCGGTGCTCAATCTTTACTGGGGATTGTCGATAATAATCTCGACGCGTCGATTCTGTTGACGACCACCCGCATTGGCATTGCTTGCGATCGGTTGATCAAACCCAAGTCCCGACGTGCTCAGTCGCTGCGAAGCGATGCCCTGGCGAGTCAGATAGCTGCGCACTGAATCAGCCCGGCGCTGAGACAACGCCTGGTTGAACGCTGCAGCCCCGACGTTGTCGGTGTGCCCTTCTATCTGTACCTGGCGGTCAGGATACTGACCCAGAAAGCTGACCAGTCTATTGAGATTGCTGTGGGCGCCAGATTGTAACTCGGCACTGCCGGTAGCAAAGAGCACATCGCCCAGCGTTAGCACTACCCCTCGATCTGTCACTTCAGCTTCCAGCGCATCGATCTGACGCTGATACTCGGCCGCCTGTACTGAGGCTTCACTGCGGGCTCGGGTAGTTTCATCGCGTGCCAGATCTGCTTCGCGGGTACGCGCATCCAGTCGCGCCGCATCACGCTGCTCGCCCAGCCCCTGTCGCTGTTCTTCGGCCAATCTGGTGGTTGCTCTGGCTTCCGCGATGGCTACGCTACGATGAGCCATATAGACCCGATGTTGGCCCAACTCAGCTTCTGAGCCTTTCAAGGGCTGCTCTGCTATACGCACCGCAGCATCAGCATCCCTGATTTCATTTCGGACATTATTGGCCAGGGCCGGATTCTGCTGCAGCATGGTCAACTTGGTGCGGACCTGATCAGCTCCCTGTGGTGGCGCTGGCCCTGTTGCGCAAGCCGAAATCACCAGCGTTGAAGCCAAGATACCGGTCAGCAGAGTTACGCGTTTCACCGTCTGAATGCTTAATGTCTTCATTGCTGTTCTCCTGAGCGACGCATTTCATCCGTCAGGGCTTCAGCACTGCGCCCCATTTCACGGTTGATCTCTGCCGCTTTCACCGATTCAGTTTTAGCCTCGGCAAGTTCAGCGGCAATAGCAGCTTCCTGCGCAAGACGCTCGGCCCTGACCATATCTTCTGAACTGACTGAGTGCATTGCAGCTTCAAGCTTTTGCTGGGCTTCATCCAGCTCGCCACCTGCATGCTGCCGTGCACCCTCCTGCTCGGCACTGGCAATGGCTTCACGTGCAGCGCTCAGCGCACTCGTTGGTTCTAGTGGCGCGGCTGCACAAGCGGTGAGCAGTAGCGATGTCATTGCGATGAACAGGACCGCGAAAAGGCGGCCCTTGAAGGTATTCTTGGGTACTGGGTACATAGGGTTTTCCTCACTTGAGCCGAGTTCTGGCATCTCGACTATAGGAGGATGAGCAATCTGTGTCCGTGTGCCAGCGCACCCATGAGCTGCTTTATTTCATCTGGCGCGAGCAGACCCACTCCAGCCGCCACTCTTGCTGGGCCATACAGATTTCATCACACAAGAAATTACACTTATCAGGCTGCCGTGCTCTTCCAAATACCCATGCATGAGCACCACACTAAGCTTGTCGACATGCCAGACAAGAGGTGGGGCGAGAATGGATAAAATGATCACAGCCAGAGCCACTGCAGCCTTGCAGAACCTGTTTATTGGCGATGCCCTGGCCATGCCGGTGCACTGGTTTTATAACGTCCATGACATCGACAAGGCCTTCCCCGGTGGTATCAAGCACCTTGAAGCACCGCCGGAATTCCACCCATCCTCAATCATGTCCTTGCACTCCACCCGCGGTGGCGGACGCAAAGGAGCTGGAAACCAAAGGCAAAAAGACATCGTTGGCGACGTAATTCTCAAAGGCAAAAAAAAGTTCTGGGATCGACCCAATGTGCATTATCACCAAGGCATGCGAGCCGGAGACAATACGCTCAATGCCCATTGCGCACTGACCTTGATGGCAGTATTGAACGAGGCTGCCGGACACTATGACCGTGATCGTTTTCTGCAGGCCTATATAGCCCTGATGACGGCAGAAGAACCGGCGCACCCGGATACCTACGCCGAGTCCTACCATCGCGGTTTTTTCGCCAACCTCCATGCCGGGCTGCCAGCAGATCAGTGTGCTGCCGTCACCCATGACACGCCCTCAGTTGGCGGCCTGGTAACCCTTGCACCCCTTGTGATTGCCGAGCGGCTGCGCGGTACCACTTTGGCGGATACCCGACAGCTGTGTCGCACGCATCTGGCCTTGACCCATCCGGACGCCTTTCTCGCCGAGGTATGCGATGCCTATGTGGAGCTCATTGATGCCCTGCTGTTTCGCAATACCGATACACCAGTGCAGGACCTGTTGCTGAACGCATCACGCGGGTTATCACGGCGGGATCTTGCCAGGTTGGTTGAAAGCTCGCGGCCCGAACGAGAGGTGGTTGGCAGGGTTCTGTCTACCGCCTGTTACATCAGCGATTCCTGGCCTGCCGTTTTATATTTAGCCTGCAAGCATATGCATGATCCACACAGAGCTCTGCAAGTCAACGCTGAGCTAGGCGGCGACAACGTGCACAGGGGAGCTGTGCTCGGCGTTATCCTGGGTCTGATCAATGCCAGTGCCGCTGGAAGCCTCTTTGATCAATTGACCGAGCAGCAAGAAATCAGCACAAATATTGACGCAATCATCGGCTTCGAAGCCATTCAGGCTTAAGCCTATTTACTGTAGAAAAAGACCCGGTTACGACCGGCTTCTTTTGCCTGATACATGGCTTTGTCGGCATATTTGAGAATGTCTTCCAGGCTGACCTCGTGGTCCAGAAAGACGAACACACCGATACTCGCCGAACAGCGATACCCAAGCATCTGCTCTTCCGCCTCAGCCTCGGCAATATTAAGACTATAGCAGTCGGATAAACGTACCCTGATCTTTTCGGCGATCGTCCCGGCAATCTCAGTTGACGTACCGAGGTCATTTGTCAGCTCACTCAACAAGACCACAAACTCATCGCCACCAAAGCGGGCAACCGAGTCCATCTCGCGGACACTGGACTTCAGACGACCAGCAGCCTCGACCAGCAAGAGGTCACCAGCATAATGGCCATATTGATCGTTTAACGGCTTGAAGTTATCCAGATCGACAAACATCAGGGCACCATAACGCCCTGACCGCTTGCTGGCGAACAAGGCCTGCTCAAGGCGGTCAACAAACAGGCGACGGTTAGGCAGGTTTGTCAGGGCGTCATAGAAAGCCATACGCTGAACATGCTTTTCCATTTCTTTGCGCTTGGTGTTTTCCCGCGTGATGCCATGATAGCCAATGATCACGCCATCTGGATCGCGAACCGCCTTGGAAAAAACCTCACCCCAGATCACGCTACCGTCCTTACAACGGTGCGGCGCCTCAAAATTGACAAAACCCAGCGGTTTGCCCGCACGCTCAGACTCGAGCCGCTGACGCAGCGCTTCGGTGACAATCGCAACACCTTCCTCGTTAAACAACTCAAACACATGCTTGCCTACCACTTCGCCGGCCTTGAACCCACGCAAGCGTTCGTCTGACGGGCTGATATAGGTGATATACAGATTTTTGTCTGCACGCCAGATCACATCCATGGTGTCTTCTGTCAGCAGGCGGTAGAAGGCTTCACGGTCGTTAAGCTCCCGGGTACGCTCAGCAACCAGTGCCTCCAGAATCTGATTGCGCGCCTGCAGATTGCTCAAGGGAAAGGCTTCACCCTCTCGCGCCATGTGACTGGGAATCGACTGGCTTGCATGAACGACCTTCCATGCTTCGCCTTCGCGCCTGAACGTCAGCACCTGGCGCACCACTTCGTGTGACAGCAGATCGTCCTTTGTCGGTAATTGAATGGTGAAAAAAGCGCTTACCAAGACTATCTGATCACTCAATGGCTGCATTGAAAAATCATAGATTTCGATGCCTATTCGCTCGGGTACCTCGGCAAAATCCTTGAGCAGAATACGGATCCACTCATTCCGTTCAGTAACCAGAGTACTCCCGCCCACGGTAAAACCGCTGAAGTCGTCACTCAGTAAATTGATCAACTGCTCATTCCGTGATGCATAGAGTTCGATGTAGCTGTCGAACAACGCACGCAGATCGGGGTTGGAACCTGAAGATATGTTTGTGACCATCAGGGATGCTCTGCTTGATCAATG